>JAGBFE010000304.1 GCA_018109965.1 Oscillospiraceae bacterium
AGCTTATAGCAACTGACTAAACTTGGAACAGCTACACCACAATGTATTGAAATATTGAAAGGAAATCCCTATGAAAGTTACTGTGCAGGTGCCTGCCACAAGTGCCAATCTCGGCCCAGGCTTTGACAGCTTTGGTGTGGCATTAACCCTTTACAATACCATCACAATAGAAGAAACTGCCTGTGGTCTGGAAATAACAGGCTGTGAAAAGCAGTATACAAACTGTGATAATCTGGTATATCAGTCATACAAAGCTGCAATGGATGCAATGGGCATTGCTGCAAAAGGGGTTAAAATCCATATTGATGCAGATATACCAATAGCAAGAGGGCTTGGGTCTTCTGCTGCACTGCTTGCTGCAGGTGCATTTGCCGCCAATGCTTTGCACGGCAATCCTCTGACCAAAGCACAGCTGCTCCAGGTGACCAATCCATTAGAGGGGCACCCCGACAATCTTGCCCCTGCGCTGTTTGGCGGGCTGACTGCATCGATGATGGATGGCGATAAACCGATAACAGCACAGTGTACTTTGCACCCTGACTGGCAGTTTGTTGCACTTATCCCCGATTTTCCCCTTTCCACTGCTGCAGCAAGAGCTGTGCTGCCAAACAGTTACAGCCGCAGTGACGCGGTTTTTAATGTAGGGCGCGGTGCTTTGGTTATCAAAGCTCTGGAAAATGGTGACCAGCAGCTGCTCAACTCTGCAATGGATGATAAAATCCATCAGCCTTACCGCAGAAAGCTGATAAATGATTTTGATGCTGTCGAAAAACTTGTAAAAGGAAATAATGCCGCATTTGCACTGAGCGGTGCAGGCCCCACACTGCTTTGCGTGACAAAGAATAGCTCCTTGCCAGAAATTCTGAAAACTGAATTGCCCCGTCTTACACAGGCAAACTGGACTGTGCTGCCGCTTAAAGCAGAAATGAACGGTGCAAAAACAGTATAAGTTTACAGATAAAGTGACACAATCAATCTCAACCAATAAAAGCATATAAAATGTACCCGGCAATATTCATTTAAGTGTATTGCCGGGTATTTATATTTTATCATTATATTTATTCAATATGTTTTTTATACATAAAACACCGCAGAAACAGTTTTTGAACAAATTCTGCGGTGTCATTTTATTTTGCAAATATTTTTCTCAAGTTTTTTGCTGATTCAATCAACGATTCATTTTTTATTTTGCTGGTATCGAATTTTACAAGCTTAAACATAAGCTGGAGAATATAGCCGATAAAAAGCACCGACAAAACCGTGCCTATGCCAACCTTGCCGCCGCACAGCCATCCTACTGCGAGAGCAAAAAGCTCGGTGGAGTTGCGGGCTATGCCAACAGACACCCCGCGTTTTGTAATCGCGACCATAAGGCTGTCGCGCGGTCCTGCACCAAGCTGCGGTTTCATATACATATAAACTCCTACCGACCAGATTATAAATCCAAGTCCGAACAAGACAAATCTTAACCAGTAAATCTCTGTGCTTGGAAGCAGATTGTTTTTCATAAAAAAGTTTAGAAACGCGCCGTAAACCACAGCGTCCAGGATTGTTGATATACCTATAGTTTCTTTAAGCAGCAGCACTATTATAACAATTGTTACGCTTGTGCACTGTGCAACTGTGCCCATCATAACTTCCACGCCAAAGTGCTTGTATATCTGCAGAGCAACACCCTGATTGAAAACATCCCATGGTGCAAGACCAAGGTCGGCAAAAATTGTCATACCTATGCCATAGGCACTGATTGCCTGTCCCAACAGCACCCAGAAAATTCTTTTTATATAACCTTTAAATGATAAATCCATTCTGCTTCTCCTGTTAAAAACACTATTTTGTATTTTAACACAAACTTTTTGTTTTTCCAATACACATATAAAACAAAAAGTGCGGAACTCTCCGTCAGTACCGCACCAATTTTATCTAATTTTTCACCAATGCATTTTTTATATTTTTAACGGTATCAATGATAGAATCATTTTTTGAATTCGCAAGGTCAAATCTGAACACTGCAAACCAGAATTTAAGCAGATAACCCATAATAAAAACAGCAATTACCGTGCCGATGCCCACTGTGCCGCCAAAAATCCAGCCGACAACAAAAACCACCGCCTCAATTGCATTTTTTGCAATTGCTACAGGTATATTGCGTTTTGCAAGCGCTGACATAAGACTGTCACGGGGGCCTGCGCCAAGTTCTGCTGCAAGATACATATAAACACCAAAGGACCAGATGACAAAACCTGCAATAAGCACAACAAAACGCAGTATAAAGCTGTCAGGTGTAGGGATAAGTCCGTTTGTCATATAAAAGTTCATAAAATTGCCCACAATTACGATGTCCACAATTGTGCCAAAACCGATTTTTTCCCTCAAAGCAATGGCAAGGATAAGCACAACCCAGCCGACAGCCTGTGTCATTGTGCCGATAAGGATTTCTTTGCCTGTGACTGCTGAAAGTTTGAGCGCAATCCCCTGTGAAAAAACATCCCACGGGCTGATGCCAAGATTGGACATAATTGTCATACTTGTGCCGTAACTGGCAATCATAAGGCCAAAAAACAGCAGTGCAAATCTTTTTATATAATTTTTAATTACAGGGTTCATATGCGTTTCTCCTTGCGATACTGAAAACATTGTATCACCGTATCTGCTTTTAGGCAACCAAAAGGATATTTAATTTTCAAAAGAAATCCCCGATAAACATTTTATATGTTTTCGGGGAAAATTATTTCTGTTTATTTTTTTACAATTGCCTTTTTAAGATTGTTCAGCGTATCAAAAACCGATTCGTGCTTTACCGCTGTCATATCGTAGTTGAACAGTCTGAATACATATTTAAGTATATATCCGATTATAAAAACAGATATTACCGTGCCGATACCTACTGTGCCTCCTGCAATATAGCCAACTACAAATGCAAAAAACTCGAGGGAATTGCGGGCAAGGCTGACCGGCAGATTGCGTCGGGCAAGTGCAATCATCAGACTGTCTCGCGGACCTGCACCCATACCTGCACGCATATAAAAATATATACCAAAGCCAAGTACAACAAAGCCAAGCAGCATCATTAAAAAACGCGGAACAAAGGTCTGCGGCACAGGAAAAAGATTATACTTTAAAATCACATTTGTAAATTTGCCGATAAGCCACACATTGAGTAGTGTGCCAAAACCGATTTTTTCTTTTAAAATCACATCTATTATAAGAATTATGCCGCCGATAATCTGGGACAGTGTGCCAATCATAACCTGTGTGCCAAGCAGTTTTGTAAGCTGTTTTGCAAAACCGTCAAACAGCATGTCCCACGGGCTTAAACCCATATAGGAATTAAATGTCAGCGCAATGCCGCAGGCACACAGCATAAGCCCGAAAAGCAGTACAGCAAACCGTTTTATATAACCTTTTAATGATGTATCCATTTTTAAATCCTCTTGTCAATTCAATACAGCACAATTGTAGCACAAGTAAAATATTCTATCAACAAAAAGCGGAACTGATTTTACGTTTTTATTAAACCATAATCAGTTCCGCTATATTTTACTGTTTCTGTTTTGTGCACAGCTGTTTTATATTGCGTGCTGTGTCGATGATAGATTCATTCTGCACAGTATTAACATCAAATTTGAGCAGTTTAAAGAAAAAGTCAATCATACTGCCCATTGCAAACACACATATAAGTGTGCCGATGCCCACAGTGCCGCCAAAAATCCAGCCGATAAGACAAACCACCGCTTCGATAGAGTTTTTGGCAAGCGCAACAGGAATTTTACGCTTTGCAAAAGCCATAAACAAACCGTCCTTCGGTCCTGCACCAAGCTGTGTTTTCATATATATTGCGATGCCTAAACTCCACACCATAAATCCAAGCACTGTGCAGAAAAGTCTTGCCGCAAAGCCTTGCGGAACAGGCAGCATATTGTGTCTGAGAAAAAAGTTGAGTGCAGGGACAAAAACGAGTATATCGATAATTGTTGCAACACCGATTTTTTCCTTTAAAATCACATCTATGATAATTACAGCTGTTGCCGATGCCATTGTGATTGTGCCCATCATAACTTCCACACCCAGCATTTCGGTCAGTTTAAGGGCAACACCCTGGCCGAAAACATCCCACGGGCTCACACCAAGCTGCGCTGTAACGGTAAGTCCCACACCATAGGCTGCAAAAACAAGTCCGAAAAATGTGACAAACAATCTAACTGCATATCCTTTAAACGATACCTCTTTAAGCATACAACATCACCATATATCCTAACATTATAATTCGTTGATATTGTATCACAGTCAAATTATGTTGACAACAACTGTATTGCACTATTCCATAAATTTTTTGCGCATTTTTTGTATTATCTTACGTTCCTGGCGGGAAATCTGCACCTGTGTTTTTCCAAGCATCTGTGCGGTAACAGCCTGTGTTCTGTTCTGGAAAAAGCGCAGATATATTATCTGCTTTTCCTGTGCGTCAAGGTCTGCAACCGCATATTTCAGTCCCTCCATATTGGCAAGGCTTTCTTCGCTGCTTTCAACTGGGATATCAAACTCGCAGGGGCCGTCCTCCTCTTCAAAAATTGCAGTCAGTGACATAGGCGGCGTGGAAGCCGAAATTGCCTGTGCCACTTCCTCGCACGATACACCGATAAAATCGGCAATTTCCTTTACTCCCGGCTCCTGGCCTGTCTGTTTTTGCAGATACTCCCTTGCATAGCTGACCTTGAGCGACAGTTCCTTTATGCTGCGTGTAACCTTTAGCATACCGCCGTCCCGGAACAACTTTTTGATTTCCTCAAGTATGACAGGAACTGCATAGGTGGAAAACTGTACCCCACGGCTGTGGTCAAAGGCATCATAGGCTTTTATCAGTCCCACACATCCTGCGGCATACATTTCTTCGTATTCTATCCCTTTGCCTTTAAAACGCTTGGCACAGGAATGAACAAGACCAAGATTGTTTTCAATAAATACTTCCCGTTCATTTTTAAGTTGCAATGACATTTTTATCCCTCGGTATTATCTTTTTTGTCATAACAACCCTTGTGCCTTTGCCCAGGGCAGATTTTACTTTTACGCTGTCCATAAACGACTGCATAACTGCAAAACCTATACCCGCGCGCTCACCATTTGGATCTGTGGTGAAAAGCGGCTGCATTGCCTTGCTTACATCTTCAATTCCCACACCCTTGTCTGCAATTTTTATGGTGACGGTATCTTCTTTTATTGTGGCTGTTATGTAGATAACACCAAAGGTGTCGCGATATCCGTGAACAATGCAGTTGGTCACTGCCTCGCTCACCGATGTTTTTATGTCATTTATCTGTTCAACTGTAGGGTCCAGCTGAGCGCAGAAAGCTGCAACAGCTGCCCGTGCAAAGCCTTCGTTTGCCGACTTTGATGGAAAACTTAGTTTCATAAAATTCTGATATTTCATCTTTTTCTCCTATATTGCAACGTCATTTATTGTTTTTATACCCGCAAGGGCAAGTATTTTTTGTGTCTGCCGGTTTACCCCCTCAACGTAAAGGCTTGTCCCCGTATTCTGACAGAATCTGTATCTTGCAAGAATAAGACCTATCCCTGATGAATCCATAAAAGAAACATTTTCAAAATTCATAACTGCTATCCTGGGCATCACATTTAAAATCTGCGCATCTATGCTGTCTTTTATTTTCATGGCACTGTGATGGTCTATTTCTCCTGAAATATATATAATAAGTTTCCCGTTGTCTGTTTTAAAATCCACACCTGTCAATCTGTTCACTCCCCGTTGTAAATCTGCAGATAAAAAAGCATATCCTTTATCAATAATGATAAGGGATATGCCTTGAAAATATTGTCGTATATAGTATGCTGTCCACAGCAAATTTATTTATTATTCAATTTGTTTATAATGATATTCCGCGCATCACTTGCAAGATAAAGGGACCCGAAAACCAAAAGGTCCTCTCCCTGTTCCACTGCTTTGCACACTGCATCTTCCAGGCTTTGTGCCGCCTGTGAATCGTCAATATATTTTTTTGCCATATCGGCAAGCTGTGTTTTTGGAACAGCGCGGGAACCAAAAATATCAACAGTGTACAGCTTTCTGATAAACGGTGCCATTTCTTTTATCAGCAATTCCGGCTGTTTGTCAGAAAGGGATGCCCATACCGCTGTGAGATTTTTTACTTCATTTGTCTGCAGCACATTTTTGAGTGCTGTTATTCCGTCAAGGTTGTGACCGCCGTCAAGAATAACAAGGGGCTGTTTTGAAAAAATCTCTATTCTTGCAGGGAATTCTGCCTTCTGTATGCCGTCGGTTATATTCTGCTTTGTTATAACAAACCTGCCGCTGTCATTAAGTGCTGTTGCCGCTTCGATAACCACCGCCGCATTGTAGCTCTGATGCTGCCCGGCAAAGCTTTGGTTTATAACAAAATCCTTATAGTACAAAACATCACAGAACTGTCCTTTGTGCTCTGTTTTTATGCTGTTTACATCCGGCAGCACAAGCTGTGCATTTTGCTTTTCCGCTTCCGCCTTTATAACTTCCAGTGCAGCTGGGTCCATTGCAGGATATACAATAACAGGCTGATTTGCTTTTATGATACCTGCCTTTTCGTATGCAATCTGTTCAATTGTGTCCCCCAGCATATCTGTGTGGTCAAAGCTGATATTCATAATACAGGACACAAGGGAGTCTCGGATGACATTTGTGCTGTCCTCCCTGCCGCCGATACCGACTTCGAGACAGATGACATCACAGTTTTCCTCACAAAAATAACAGAACGCAATTGCAGTTACAATTTCAAACTCCACAAGTTTGAGATTGTGTTCATTTTCGATTATTTCCTGTTTTTCTTTTACTTTTTCTGTTATCTGTGCAAGCTTTTCTTTGCTTATAAAATCACCGTTAATGCTGAAGCGTTCGCGAAAATCAATGATAAACGGAGAGATGTTGAGCCCTGTTCTGTATCCCGCTTCACACAGAACATTGCTGAGCATTTTTGCACAGCTGCCCTTGCCGTTTGTGCCTGCAATGTGAACGATATTCAGTTTATCCTGAGGATTGCCCAGCATATCCAGCAGCAGGCGCATTGCTTTGCGGTTGTCGGTGTTTTTCATCCTTGGTCGTGAGTGTATATAATCAAGTGCTTCGTTGTAGGTCATTTTTTGCACCTCTGAAAAAAAATATAGCCGCGGAAATAATTCCACGGCTATATATTACCATATTACTGGAGTGCTGCCAAGCTTTCGATAATTTTTTCTTTTTTGCTGAGTGCAGCAGCAAGTTTTGCTTTTTCGGTTTCAACAAGTTTTTCAGGTGCTTTTGCCATAAAACCAGGGTTGTTGAGTTTGCCGGAGATAATCTGGATGTCTTTTTCAACACCTGCCAGTTCTTTGTTGAGACGTGCAGTTTCTTTTTCCTTGTCAACAAGGTCACCTGTAGGGATAAAGCCGCGTGCGCCTTCAACCACAACCTGTGAGTATGCTTTTGCGTCACCTTCAAATTTTTCAACAAGCTGAACTTCTTTTGCAAATGCAAATTTTTCTACAAAGTAGATACCCTGTTCAAAGTCAGCAATGTGTGGTGTTTCGATGATGAGCAGTGTTTTGTTGGAAGGATGTGCCTGCATCTGAGCACGCAGTGCACGGATGGATTTTGCAAGTTCCAGAATTCTTGTGAGGGATTTTTCTTCTCTTTCAAACACAAGTTCTTCCTTGTACTGTGGCCACTGGCAAAGCATAATTGTTTCTTCAGCATTTGGCAGTGCAAGGTAGATTTCTTCTGTGATGAATGGCATAAACGGATGGAGAAGCTTGAGTGCTTCTTTCATTACATATACCAAAACTCTTCTTGCGTTGTCTTTAACTTCCTTGTCTTCGCTGTTGAGACGGAGTTTTACGATTTCGATGTACTTGTCGCAGATGCAGTCCCAGATAAAGTCGTTAACTTTCTGTGCAGCAAGACCAAGGTCATAGCCTTCGATATTGTCTGTTACAGATTTTACAACGCTGTTGAGGGTTGAAAGAATCCATTTATCTTCAAGTTCAAGTTTTTCCGGCAGACCGTCTGCAAGGTTGTCTTCAAGGTTCATCTGGATAAAGCGTGCAGCGTTCCACAGTTTGTTGTTGAAGTTTCGGGATGCCTTAACCTTTTCGTCAGAATAACGTGTGTCGTTACCTGCAGAAGAACCTGTTGCAAGTGTGTAACGCAGTGCATCTGCACCGTACTGGTCGATAACTTCCAGCGGGTCGATACCGTTGCCAAGAGACTTGGACATTTTGCGGCCAATTTCATCACGAACGATGCCGTGGATGAATACTGTATCAAACGGAACTTTGCCCATATGTTCGATACCGCTGAATATCATACGGGAAACCCAGAAGAAGATGATATCGTAACCTGTAACAAGTGTGTTTGTAGGGTAGAAATATTTGAGGTCTTCGCTATCTTTGTCCGGCCAGCCAAGTGTGGAGAATGGCCAGAGAGCAGATGAGAACCATGTGTCAAGTGTGTCTTCGTCCTGTGCAAGATGTGTGCAGCCGCATTTTGGACAAACTGTTGGTGTTTCCTTTGCTACAATAACTTCGCCGCATTCCTGGCAGTACCAAGCTGGAATTCTATGACCCCACCACAGCTGACGTGAGATACACCAGTCTTTGATGTTTTCCATCCAGTGGAAGAAGATTTTGTCAAAACGTTCAGGAACAAATTTTGTTTCGCCGCCGCGTACTGCTTCGATTGCCGGTTTTGCCAGTGGTTCCATTTTTACAAACCACTGTTTGGAAATCATTGGTTCGATTGTTGTGTGGCAACGGTAGCAGGAACCAACATTGTGTGTGTAATCTTCAACTTTAACAAGAAGTCCCATTTCGTCAAGGTCTTTAACGATAGCTTTTCTTGCTTCGTAACGGTCCATACCTGCATATTTGCCTGTGTCAGCAGACATATGTGCATCAAGTTCGATAACTTTGATAACCGGCAGGTTGTGTCTTACACCCATTTCAAAGTCGTTAGGGTCGTGTGCAGGTGTAACTTTAACAGCACCTGTACCAAATTCTTTTTCAACATAGCTGTCTTCAAAGATTGGAATTTCACGGCCAACAAGTGGCAGAACAACGTGTTTGCCAACAAGGTGTTTGTATCTTTCGTCATCAACACCTACTGCAACACCTGTATCACCAAGAAGAGTTTCCGGTCTTGTTGTTGCAACAACAAGGTATTCATCGCTGTCCTTGATTGGATATTTGATGTGCCAGAGGTGGCCTGCCTGTTCTTCAAATTCAACTTCAGCATCAGAAATTGAAGTCATACAGTGTGGGCACCAGTTAACAATTCTTTCGCCCTGATAGATAAGGCCTTTGTTGTAAAGGTTAACAAAAACTTCGTTAACTGCCTTGCTGCAGCCTTCGTCAAGTGTAAAGCGTTCTCTGTCCCAGTCGCAGGAAGAACCAAGTTTTTTGAGCTGTTCAATAATTCTGCCTCCGTAAACGCGTTTCCATTCCCATGCGCGTTCAAGGAATGCTTCGCGGCCCAGGTCTTCTTTTGTGAGACCTTCTTTTGCCATTGCTTCTACAATTTTTGCTTCTGTTGCGATGGAAGCATGGTCTGTGCCAGGCACCCACAAAGCAGCAAAGCCCTGCATTCTTTTGTAACGGATAAGGATATCCTGCAGAGTATTGTCAAGGGCGTGGCCCATATGGAGCTGACCTGTAATGTTTGGTGGCGGAATAACAATTGTATAAGGTGTTTTTTTGCTGTCAACTTCTGCGTGGAAGTATTTGTTTTCCAGCCAGTTTTTGTAAACTTTGTCTTCAACCTGTTTAGGGTCGTAGATTTTTTCAAGTTCTTTCATCTTTTTTCTCCTTTTTTCAAGTTTTGGAGCAATAAAAAAATCGCCCCATCATAAAATTTAATGGGACGATTGCAATAACCGTGGTACCACCCAAATTGATGCACAGTGTGCATCCACTCGAATTGCCTTTAACGCAGGATTACGGAAAAGGTTACTGTTATTTCACCCTTTCGGCTCCAAAGCTACACAACTGATTAGTTTTACTGCGTTGCACCATACCGCAGCTCTCTGCAAAAACTAAAATAAGTTGCCTCTTTTTCCAAGCCTTTATATATATTTTATTTTAAATATATTACCAACTAATTTTAATACTTGACAGGATAATTGTCAAGAATTAAAATTAGTACTTGCAATTATCAGAAATTTGTAATACAATTTGTGCATTGTTTAAATATTTTATTACGAGAGGTTAGTCTACAATGGCAGAATTTAAATATGAAATTATTGAAAAATTAGGCGTACTTTCCCAGAGAAAAGGCGGCTGGCAGAAAGAAATCAACCTTGTTTCCTGGGGCGACAGAGAACCAAAATACGATATCCGTGACTGGTCAGTTGACAACACAAAAATGAGCAAAGGTATTTCTCTTACAGCTGAAGAAGTTGCTGTTCTCAAAGAAATCCTTGACGAAATCGAACTTTAAGAAAAAATGCTGCAATTTCTGTAAAAAGAGATTGCAGCTTCTTTTTTTATAACAAAATATATGGTATATTATTTGTATAAAACCAAAATAAATATAAAGAGGTATCTTTATGGACTATAAATCAGAATTCCTGGAAATTTTTGACCGATGTGTTACCCGCAACGGCAAGGAAAGGCTTTTGGACTGGCTTTGCGGCACCGACTTTTTTGTTGCACCTGCCTCCACACGCTTTCATGGTGCCTGTGAATGCGGTCTTGTGATGCACAGCCTTAATGTTTATCATCTGCTGAGAAAAAAATGCGAAGACGGCGGTTTTGACTACAGTGACGAAACCATTGCACTTGTTGCACTTTGCCACGACTTTTGCAAAATCAACCTTTATCACGAGGGCAGCCGAAATGTTAAAAACGAAGAAACCGGCCAGTGGGAAAAGGTAAAAATCTACACAAGCGAAGACCCGTTCCCATATGGACACGGCGAAAAATCGGTTTTTCTTGTGGAACGCTTTGTGCGCCTGACCACCGAAGAAGCAATGGCAATCCGCTGGCATATGGGCGGATTTGATGACTCTGCCCGTGCAGGCAACTATTCCATAGGCGAAGCATTCAAACGTTATCCCCTTGCAGTTATGGCACATCTTGCCGACCTTGAAGCAACCTATCTGCTTGAAAAGGGCACATCAACTGTGAACAAAAAATAATATTATAAAATTCAGGACAGATGTTTTGGTACATCTGTCTGTTTTTTGTAAATAAAAAATATATTTAATTAGAGGATGTAAAACAGTTAAACCGGCCTGTGGCTTCAATCACAGGTCGGTTTTGTAATATGTATTATTTAATAAATATTCGCTCTGTCAGACAAATTGGGATTTTTCTAACTGTTTTACATTTTGAGATTAGTCAGATTTCAATTTCACGCATAAAATCCTCTATAGGCATATCAAACACCTTTGCAAGGGCAAAAAGATTACTTGTGCTTGGCTCGGTTGTTCCTTTTTCCCATTTTGACACAGCCTGACGGCTAACTCCAAGTCTTTCGGCTAACATTTCTTGAGTAAAACCTTTATCTTCACGGTGTTTTTTTATAATCTCTCCAAGAGTTTTTTTTAAAGTTTGACTACCACCGCCTTCTTTTATATATTTCAAAAGTGCTTTTGCTAACAGATAAACAACAGCAGCAATCACAGCAAATCTTATTAATAGAAACAATATCATCAAGATTTCTGCCATGCCAAGTCTACCAAACATAAAGTGTAACATCCTTTCTGTATCATATTTCAACATAATTATACCATGTACTTTCGGTGATAACCAGCAACTATTGCGCAACTTTTGGTTGCACAGA
>JAGBFE010000305.1 GCA_018109965.1 Oscillospiraceae bacterium
GCGAAGAAAAACTGAAAGTTCTGCTGGACACTGTAAACGACACCGCTGCATTCCTCAAGGAAAAACAGGAACAGCTTGCAGGTGGCAAAACAAGCGAATACTCAATGCTGCCGGATGATGCAACTGTAAAACTTGACCTTGAAACCTACAAAAAAGCCCTTATGGTTAATATTGGTGTAAACTTTGATGAAATTATCAGCTGGTATCAGGCCGAAACCGACAAGACAAGAAAAGAATGCTTTGACATTGCAAGAAGCCTTGACATACCGGAAAACAACCCGCAGACAATGGCAGATATAAACAACATTCTGCTCAAATATGCAGGCCCTGCAGACACAGCAGATGAAATGTATGCTTTGGCAAACAGCTATATAAAACGCACCCGTGCAATTGCACACGAATATGTTTGGCTGCCCGAAGACGAACAGTGTGTTGTTTCCACAGTGCCGCTGCAGCTTAAAACAAGCTACCCTTGGGGCGGCTATGAAGGCGGTTACCGTTTTAAAAACCCAATCCGCGGCAGAATGTTCCTCAACAACTACAACGTGCCTGCAATCACAAACGGATGGATAAAAATCAACTGTCTCCACGAAGCATATCCTGGTCACCATGTACAGCACGTGCGCAGCATAACAGACCCAATCCCAGAAACAATGAAAATCGGCAGCAAAAATGTCCCTCTCCACGAAGGCACCTGCCTGCGTACCGAGCGTGCATTTGAATTTGTTTATGCCGAAGACCCGTTCTATCCACTGTTTGTGGCTTATCGCCGTCACCACACATCTGTTCGTATCAAGGTTGACCTGTGGCTGCGCTACTTTGGCAAAACAATCGGCGAAGCTGTTGACCTTTATGTTGAAGAACTTGGTTTTGACCGCAACACAGCACGTCTGCAGGTTCAGGCACATATAGGTGACATCGGCTATTTCACAAGCTACTATTACGGCATGAAAAAACTGTGTGAATGGGAAAAACTTTACGGCTACGATAAAAAATCCTATACACAGCTGCTGTTCTCGGTTGGCGGTGTTTCGATGGAAAACTTCAAACTTTATCTCGATATGACAGAAGATGAAAAATTTGAACTTACCCACCGTTTTGGCAGTCTGTATCAGTTTGACTGATAAGCCTGTCTGCAACAGAAATTATTATTAAAGCAAAACTGTTTATGGCACTTTCGGCAGAAGGTGCCATAAACTTGTAAAAGGAAAGATATATGAAAATACTTATTATCCGTCACGGCGACCCCGACTATTCCGTTGACGGCCTGACTCCAAAAGGACAAAAGGAAGCGCAGCTTTTAAGCGAAAGACTTTTGCGGGATGAAGATATAAAAGCTGCATACTGCTCCACAATGGGCAGGGCAAGGCTGACCGCAAAACCAACCCTTGAAAAAATGAACCTGGACTGCGAATATCTCGACTGGCTGAGGGAGTTCACCTACCCTAAAGTAAAACTGCCTTACCTTGGGGACGAAGCAATCTGCTGGGACCTGATGCCGCAGTTTATGGACGAAAATCCGCTGCTTTATTCCCCGACCGAATGGCTGAATGTTGACTTTATCAAAAACTCCGATGTGCCTGCAGCGTACAAAACTGTGTGCGATGAGTTTGACAAGGTGCTGGCAAAGCACGGCTATCTGCGTGACGGACTGAAATATAAAGTAACCCGCTCCAACCACGATACCATTGCGTTTTTCTGCCACTTTGGTCTTGGCGGAGTACTGCTGTCACATCTGATGAACGCTTCCCCAATGAGCATACTGAACAATGGTTTTTTCCCGCCAAGTTCAGTGACAACAGTGTTCAGTGAAGAACGTGCCGAAGGCATCGCCGCATTCCGCTGCTTTGGTATGGGCGATATAAGTCACCTGTATCCGACAAAGGAAGAAGCGTCCTTTTCCGGCCGCTTCTGCGAATGTTTCAGTGATGATACAAGACACTGACAGTTTTGTTTTGACTTTAAAATACTTGTGTAAAAGCAACTTTGACTGCCTGTTTACACAGCTATTTTATTTATACAGGCATATGCAAAAACAGTTCAGAATTATATAATGCAAACAAAAAGAACAGACCCTCGTTAAGGTCTGTTCTTTTTAAATAGGAGACAACAGAAATATGAACAAAATTCCTGTTACTTTTAATAGTTGTCATCAAATGCTTTTGTGATAAAGGACGCATCAAAACTGTCCCTTGCAAAAAGCGGCAGTTTTTCCAGCGGCGCATCAACGGTGATATACTGACCACCGTTATATTTTTTGCCGCTCCATACATCCGTCCATTCAGCACCCTGTGGCAGGTATACTGTTTTCTCACGCTGTTTGTAGTCACTGACAGGGCAGACAAGAATATTGTCACCGAACATAAAGCTGTCCTCCACATCCCAGGCGGTTTTATCGTCAGGGAATTCATAGAACAGCGGACGGATAACAGGGTCGCCGTCAGTGTGGGCTGTTTGCATTATCTGTGTGATGTAAGGCTTCATAGCTTCACGGATAAAGAGATATGGTTTGAGAATTTTATACACTTCCTCGCCATAGCTCCACACTTCATTTGGTGAGCCGGAACCGCATTTTTCGCCGCCCACAAGGCCTGTGCCCGGGAATTTTGGCTGTCTGTCGCCGTGGAGACGCATTACCGGGCAGAAGGTACCGTACTGGAACCATCGGATAAGCAGTTCTTTAAATTCGGGGTCGTTGACATTGCCGCCAAAGAAACCGCCTATGTCGGTTGTCCACCAAGGAATACCGCTCATTGCCATATTGAGTCCTGCACATATCTGCTGCTTGAAACTGTCAAAGCTGCTTCGCACATCACCAGACCACACAAGTGTACCGTATTTCTGGCTGCCAGCCCAGGCACATCGGATAAGGTTTAAAATTTCGGTTTCGCCTTCAGCTGCTCTGCCTTCGTAGAAGCCTTGTGCATATCTGCTTGGATAGATATTGCCGCTTTGAACAACAGGGCCGATGGAATAACGGTAGTTTTCAAAGTCGTACACTTCAAATTCCGGTTCGGCTTCATCAAGCCAGAATATGCGCACGCCTTTGTCGTAGTAGTTTTTCTTTGCTTTTTCCCATACATATCTGCGTGCATCAGCATTTGTGGCATCAAAAGGAATGCTGTTGCCAATGTAGGTGTGGGAGAACGGCAGACCGCGTTCGCTTGTAACAAGATAGCCGTTTTCACGCATTTCGCGGTAGTTTTCGCTTTTATCTTCAATAAACGGCCAGATGGAAACCGCCACCTGTGTGCCCATATCGTTGATTTCCTTTATCATTGCATCAGGGTCCGGCCA
>JAGBFE010000306.1 GCA_018109965.1 Oscillospiraceae bacterium
TCTGAATATCACTTCGTTTATAGAATAAACTGTAATAAATGCATTTGGGTCTGTTTTTGTAATAAAGTTTATAAGATCCAGATATTCATTTTTATATACTACAACAACAATTTCTTTGTGAACATTGTTTGTATATGCACCTGTGGCATCATATGTGGTTGCGCCGCTATGCATTTTGTGCAGAACAAAATCCAGAATTTCCTCGTTTTTTTCTGATATAACACAAACTTTCTTTTTCAGTGTAGAGCCAAATATGAAATGGTCAAGCACCATGCCACTGAAATATGTGCCCAGTACACTGAGAATAACTGTTTTGGCATCGTATACAAAAGCAGAGGAAAGTGCAACAGCCATTCCTACAACGCCTACTGCTCTGCCAAAATCCATACGGAAATATCTGTTAAGAATTTTAGCTATAATATCCAGCCCGCCCGAAGAAGCATTGTGAATAAACAATACTGATAAACTTATTCCCGACAATGCGCAAAATGATATAACATCAAGTATCTGGTCACCTGTTAAGGACTGAAAATTTGGAAAAACCTGTTCCAGAACCCACATTACCGCAGGAACAAGCAACGACGTGTAAACTGTTTTTATGCCAAAGTCTTTACCGATAAATATAAAGCCAATTATAAGCAAAATAATGTTCATCAGCATAGTGAGTGTTGCAACCGACAATGGTATAAAATTTGAAAGAATAATTGCCAGACCTGACACACTGCCTACCGAAACATTGCTTGGCACTAAAAAGAAAAACACTGACGAAGCCGCCACCACTGTTGCCAATGTAATTATCAGATAATCAATTATTTTTTCTTTTACTTTCATTTTGTTCCCCTATTACTGCAAATATTATAATTATATTATTATTTAGCATTATTTATTTCAATATCATACTTGCATATTACAATTTCAGGCACAAATATGTATAAAAAATGCCTGCTTTTGTCATAAAAAGCAGGCGTCATATATTTATTTTGCAGTTTTATTGGTCACTTCATTCCTTGAGTGTTACCTTTTTTCATTATTGCATCCGAGATTTAATTTTAATATAACAAAAAGGCAGACACATGGTGATTTCCATATGTCTGCCTTTATATTATGTTTTCAATCAGCTGGTGGATTATTATTTATATTATAACATTTTTACCATTATAACTTCATCACGGTATGTGCCATCTTTAAGTTTGAATGCTCTTGGCTGTATACCGTATTTTTCAAAACCAAATTTTTCATACAGATGAATTGCCTTGTTGTTATCGCTGAATACTCCAAGCTCAATCTGCTCAAAACCATTTTCCTTTGCCTGTTTTACTGCAATATCCACCATCAAACTGCCAAGGCCATAGCCGCTGTATTCCTGACGGACAGAAATGCCCATATATGCTCTGTGAAGATATTTGAGATTGCTGCGCAGCTGTGTCAGCCCCAAATCACCTACAACCTTATCTCCAACAAAAGCTGTTACCAGAAAATCACGTTTACTGTTTGCTAAATTGGCAAATCCCTGCTTCATCTGCCCGATATCATAATTACATTCTTCCGGATATCGTGCCATAAAATAAGTTTCCTGTGCCGTTATCAGCCGGTGTTGTACCACCGCCTCTGCATCCTGTGCAACAGCACTTCTTATAACCGCTTTCTCCCCTGTTGGAAAAACAAAGCTTTGCTTTTTTATAATCAAACCCTATTCACCCCTTTTTACAGGCTTTGGTTTTGGTTTGTACATCATTTCGTTAACTGAATAAATTGTCATAAATGCGTCCGGGTCAGCTTTTGTGACATAGTTGATAAGCTGGAGATATTCTGTTTTATCAACAATAGTAACTATTTCCCAATGCATTGCATCTGTATAAGTGCCGTATGCGTGATACTGAGTAGCACCACTGCCGATTTCGTAAAGCAGGTAGTCCAGAATTTCACGGTGTTTTTTTGAAATAATACATACTCTCTTTTTCTCTGTGGAGCCAAATATAAAATAGTCAAGCACAATACCGCTGAAATATGTACCCATTACACTGAGTACAACTGTTTTGGTGTCAGAAACAAGTGCAGAAGACAAGGCAACGGCCATACCCGACATACCCATTGCTTTGCCCAGGTCCATACGCAAAAACTTGTTCATCAGTTTTGCAATAATGTCCAGCCCACCTGATGATGCATTGCGTGTAAAAAGCATTGACAAACCGATACTTACAACAAGACAATAGCCTATGCCATCTATTGCCTGGTCGCCTGTAAGGGACTGATTGTTCGGAAAAATCACCTCAAATACACCAATTACAACAGGAAGCAAAATTGATGTATAAACTGTTTTTATGCCAAAGTCTTTGCCAACCAGCAAAAAGCTGATAATGAGCAGCAACACGTTGAGTATCATAGTCAGCTGGGAAATTGTCAATGGAACAAAGTTGCTGAGAACAATTGCAAGCCCCGATATACTGCCTATAGAAAGCTTGCTTGGCACAAGGAAAAAGAACACCGCAATGCCGACAATTACAGTTGCGACTGTGATGAGAATCCATTCTTTGACTGTTTCTTTTGTTTTCATATAATATACTCCTGCTTTTGATTTCTGTATGTAATATTATACATTTTATAAGTATTGTTTTCAAGTAAAGTCCTGCATATTGTTATAACAGTCATTTTATATGTCAATTTTATAAATTCCCCTGCCAAATGCGGAAAATTTTTGTTAAAAAATTGTATTGTTTATAATCGCAATTAGTGCTATCATATTGCTTGCATCAATAAATTAAGGAATATGATTATGGAAAAACTAAAAGACACTCTTACTCATCCAAATCTTCATATAGGTATGCGAAATGTAAAAACCGCGCTTACCGCTACACTTTGTGCTATACTGTATCTGCCTTTTGACCGCAATCCTACATTTGCATGTATCGGTGCGGTTTTTGGAATGGGCTATGATATGAACAACAGTAAGCTCCACGGCGGCAACCGTCTGTTTGGTACTGCTTTTGGTGGTTTTATTGCAATGGCACTGTTCCGCATATACATTATTTTTTATCCTGACGGAAGAACAACACCATTTATGCTTCTGCTGTTTTTCATCGGTGTTGTTGTGCTGATTCTTGTAAGCCAGAATTTATGGCCGGGTGCCGTTCAGCCAGGCAGCGTTGTGTTGAGTATTATTTTCTTCAACACTCCTGTTGAAACATATGTATCCTACTCTCTCAACCGTATACTTGACACCGGTATTGGTGTTGTAGTTGCTTTGCTGGTTAACTATTTCCTGCCAAGAGAACGCCTTGTAAGATGGCTTGAATTCTGCCATCTGAGAAAAAAAGGCGAAGATTCCATTGAAGATTAAATATAAAACAAATACATCCTGTATCTAATTGCAGGATGTATTTTTTTGCATTAAAACAGAGCTGCACCTGTGGAAATTCCATAAGTACAGCTCTGTTTGTGCTATAGATACTTATTTGTTTTTGCTTTCTCTGTTTTCTTTTCTTGCTTCAATTTCAGCCCATTCTTTTGCCTGATTTGCTGCTTCTTCAGCTGCAAGTGCTGCTGCTTCTGCTGCTTCATCAGAACCTACTGCTGCAAGTTTGTTTGCACGACGGTTGATAACATCTGCAGATTTTGGTCTGATATCGCCTGCTGCTGTAAGAGCTTCTCTTGTCATAAGAGGACCAACAATTTCGTAGATAAGAACCGCAAACAGTGTGATGTTGCGGATAAGGTTGCCCTGTTCACCCAACTGCATTGCTGTTGCACACATACCAAGCGCAACGCCTGCCTGTGGGAAAAGTGTTATACCAAGATATTTGCATATCTGTGGTGCACATTTTGTTGCTTTTGCGCTGATAAATGTACCTGTATATTTACCAACACAACGGAATACGATGTACACAATACCGATAACAACAATTGCCCAGTCGGTAAATACGCTGAGTTCAAGTTCAGCACCGCTGATTACAAAGAACAACGCAAAAAGCGGTGAAGTCCATTTGTCTGCTGCTTCCATAAGGTCTTCTGACAAATCACAGGTATTGCAGAACACTGTGCCAAGCATCATACATACAAGCAGGGATGAAAAACCTACATGTACAGGACCAACAGAGAAGCTGATCATTGAAAGTGAAACTGTAAGGAATACAAATGCAATTGTCATATTAAGACGGTTAGTGTTGGAGTGGAACAGTTTTTCCAGCTGTGTAAGAACCCATCCCATAACCGCACCAAGCAAAAGTGACAAAATAATTTCTACCAGAGGGTTGATGAAAATGGAGATAAAATCAACTGTGCCGCTTACAAGAGTTTTTGCTATGCCGAGGCTTACAGCAAAAACAATGAGACCAACTGCGTCGTCAAGTGCAACGATTGGGAGAAGAAGGTCAGTAAGAGGACCTTTTGCCTTGTACTGTCTTACAACCATAAGTGTTGCAGCAGGCGCTGTTGCTGTTGCAATTGCACCAAGCACAATAACCTGTGGCAAAGTTAATTTATCAGGCATAATAAAATGCATAGCAAGCAATGCAAGGTCTACGCACAGTGTTGCTGCAAGTGCCTGAAAAATACCGATAACAAAAGCCTGTTTGCCAATCTTTTTAAGATCATCAAGTCGGAATTCGTTACCGATTGAAAAAGCAATAAAGCCCAATGCTACTTTGGAAATAAGATTGAGTGTTTCAACCTCATGCATAGTTGTAAAACCAAGTCCCTGAATGCCAAAAGCACCAATGCAGTAAGGACCGATAAGTACACCTGCAATAAGATAAGCTGTTACGTCCGGGAGCTTAAGTTTTGAAAAAACCCTTGTCATAAGCAAACCGGCAAGCAGCGCAATAGATACATTTAATAAAATACCGCTCATAATATACCTCTTGAATAATTTATTTAACCAACATAATCAATTGACTGTAATTATATTGTTTTATCATTTTCGGCTTATCAGTATACGCCTGTTTGTGTATAAAATCAAGTACAATTCATGACAAATTCACTAAACATTCAAACGTATTTTTGTGCACAAACACAACAAA
>JAGBFE010000307.1 GCA_018109965.1 Oscillospiraceae bacterium
CGCAAGGCTTGGGGCGGGGAGCTGGTGATATTGGCAAGTTGCGGGCAAATTGAATTGCAGCAGATAAATGCTGCGGAAAGGGGTAAATATGGCCAAGAAAAAAGCAAACGGCAAAAACAATGACAACACATATATTTCGGCAGAAGAAAAACAGCTGCTACTTACCCCTAACCAGGAATTGTTTGTTTTTTATATGTCCGAAGGGGACTCACAGCGCCTCGCGTATAAAAAGGCGTACCCTAATTGCCAGGCAGCTGATCACATTGTTGATGCCAAGGCAAGTCACCTGTTCAAGAAGGACAAGGTAAGGGCAAGGTATTACACCCTGATGGATGAGAAAAACAAGGAGCGGCAGAGAAAGGCTTTTCACCGTGCGGAAAGGGCTACAAACAAACTGGAAGCTATTGCGGACGGGATTGAAAAATTCCCTGTTTATGTTGACAAAGGCCGTCCGTTGAAGGATGAAAACGGGCAGATTGTAAAAATTGAAGCTTCGGTTGGTCAGCGCATCAGCTGCTGGAAAGAGATACGCAAGGAAGCAGTTGAAATAATGAAGGTGCAGGCCGAAAAAGAAGAAAACGGCCTGATAGGCGGTATTGATATTGTTGTGGAGATTGATCAATGAGAAGGCTGAAGCTGGAGTGGAAGATGTCTCCCAAACAGAAATTGTTCTGCGAAACATATGTTGATGAAGTGCTGTTTGGCGGAGCTGCCGGCGGCGGTAAAAGCTATGCGCAGCTGCAGGACACATACATATACGCGTTTAAATATACGAAGTCAAAGCAGCTTATACTGCGCCGTACCTTCCCAGAACTTGAAAAAAGTCTTATTCGTGTTGCACTGGAAATGTATCCGAGGGATACCTATAAATACAATTCAACAAAACATACGATTACTTTCATCAATGGCAGCATTGTGGATTTCGGCTTTTGTGACAATGAACTTGATGTTTATAAATATCAGTCTGCAGAGTATGACGTTATACGTTTTGATGAGCTGACACACTTTACCGAAAGTATGTATATCTATCTGCTCAGCCGAGTGCGTGGCACGAATGATTATCCAAAAGCGGTAAAAAGCAGTACCAACCCGGGCGGCATTGGACACTCCTGGGTTAAGGCACGGTTTATTGATGCGGGCCCACCATTTGAAGCGTTTGATTTTAAGGATGAAAACGGTGAAGTTACAGGGCAGGGGATATTTTTGCCGGCTACTGTTTTTGAAAACAAACAGCTGATGTCAAAGGACCCTGAGTATATAAAACGTCTGATGCGACAGAGCGAAAAGGACCGTCAGGCGTTGTTGTACGGCAACTGGGATATTTATGACGGGCAGTTTTTTACTGAATTTAAGCGTGAGGTGCACGTGGTAAAACCCTTTGTGGTGCCAAAGCACTGGAAACGGTATGTGGCTATGGACTACGGGCTGGATATGCTTGCTGCATATCTGATTGCGATGGATGAGCACGAAAAGGCATACGTGATGAGGGAAATATATAAACCGAATCAGATCATTTCCGCAGCTGCGGCAGAAATAAAACAGGTGTGCGACGGAGAAAAAATTGAACAGTTCTACGCGCCGCCTGATATGTGGAACAGACGGCAGGACAGCGGCAAAAGCGTTGCGGAAATATTTTTCGAAAATGGAATAATTCTGACCAAAAGCAGCAACGATCGTGAGAGCGGCTGGTTTAACCTGAAGGAATGGCTGAAACCGTACACTGATGAAAGCGGAGCATTGACGGCAAATCTGGTTATTTTTGAGGGCTGCAATAATCTGATAAGATGCTTGCCTGCAGTGACTTACAGCAAGAAAAACCCGAATGATGTGGCAACAGAACCACACGAACTGACACACGCACCTGATGCATTAAGGTACTTTGTAGCCGGAAGACCGCAGCGCAGCTTTGTGCCTGCGACGGTTGACGAAGATGTTGTGACATATGAATCGCAGGTGGACAGTTTTATCGGATTTTAAACAAGGTTTAAACAAGAAAACCGAGAAACTTTTTTACCATTTTCGTGGCTTCACGAAGATGATGTAAAGCATCTTTATAGCATCAACATAGCATTTATATAGCATCTTTAAAGCATTTTATAGTGCTTTAGAGTGAAGCAAAGCGGAGAGAGATGCAGAAAACGGAGTAAAAAACTGCAGTTTAAATTAAAAAGTTTGAATTAAACTGCGGATTTTGAAAATAAATTAAAATTTTTCAGTGTTTTTTAAGTTAAATGCGAAGATTTTTCGAGTTTTATCGAGTTTAACTCGAAAACGCGTAATAACTTGCACGCGGGCGTGTTATACGTGCATGTTTACGCAAAAGATGCACGTATGACCTTAATCCAGTCTTAAACGAACAGAAATTCTTTTTAAGGCTGGATTAAGCGAACAAAATATTTTTTTATAGCGAATAACGGAAGGAGAAAGGGCAGATGATGGTTGTTGCAATAGCTGCAGGCGTAGGTCTTGCAGTGGTTATAAGCTTTGCTGCAGGCGCATTTTTGGGCCTTTATGCCGCAGGAAAAATACCTGATAAAAACAGGACCGTTGTGGTGGAAAAAAAGGCAGAACCTGACAAAAAGGACAGTAAAATGCCTTTGCCACAGCAGTTTGAAAATCTGATGAACTATGACGGAGGACTGACCGATGCAGAGTAATAAAATCAGTGCAGCGGAAATATGGCATAAGTACGAAAAAGACCGCTCATACAAAAACAGCATTAACCTTTATGACAGGGTAAAACAGCAGGAAAACTTTTTCATTGGCAGACAGTGGGAGGGTGTGAAAGCGCCTGACCTGCCAAAGCCGGTGCTTAACGTTGTAAAAAGGGTTACCAACTATCTGATCAGCGTGCTGGTTGTGGATGATGTGGGCATCGCCTTCAGACAGTACAACGAAGGTGAGCAGCAGACAAATCCTATATACAGGCTGCTGCCAAAGGAAGTTGACAGGGTGCTGGAACTGATAAAGTTTAAAAGCTGCCTGAGACATCTGCTGCGTGATGCTGCAGTTGACGGGGACGTAGGGTATTATGCCAGATATAACCCCGGTGACGGCGAGGAAGCGAGCAGCGAAAAGGTGACCGGCTGCATAGAAGCGGAAATGGTGGATAACACAAGGGTGGTTTTCGGTAATCCATATACATCAGAAGTGGAAAAACAACCTTTTCTTATCATTGCCAAGACGGAACTGACCAAGGAACTGCAGAAAAAGTATCCTGAAGCGGCCGACATGATAAAAGCGGACGGAGACCCGGAAAATATGATTGATGACGAAGCCGAAGATGATATCACAACAGTGCTCACATATCTGTACAAGAAAGACGGTACAGTGCGCTGCATTTTGTCGGTGGATGGTGCAATCCTGGAAGACGAAAAGGACACAGGTCTGCATCGTTATCCTTTTGCATATTTCAACTGGGAAAAGGTGAAAAACAGCTATCACGGCGTGGGTGTTGTTGAGGAAATAATCCCGAATCAGATTGCGATAAACAAGCTGTGGGCAATGGCAATACTGTTTCAGCAGAACAATGCTTTTCCGCATATCTTTTATGATAAAACCAAGTTCCCGAATGGGTGGAGCAACCGAGTTGGTGCGGTGACCGGTGTTGTCGGAAATCCTAATGAAGCATATGCCAGCAGCTTTAAAGCCCATGATATGTCGGCGCAGGTAATGCAGCTTGTGGACAAAACAATTGCATTGACCAAGGAATTTATGGGGGCAAACGATGCTGCCCTGGGCAATGTGAACCCGACAAACACG
>JAGBFE010000308.1 GCA_018109965.1 Oscillospiraceae bacterium
AAATTCCAAAACAAGCCTGGAAGCAGTGCTTCCCGTGCTGGAAGCAATCAGCGAAGCAGATTGGACAATGGAAAACATCCACGAAAAACTGTTTGAACTCATTGCAAAAATGGAAGTTAAAAACGGTATTGTGCTTTACCCATTGCGTGTTGCAGTATCCGGCAAGGCATTTACACCGGGCGGCGGCATTGAACTTGCAGTAATTCTTGGTAAGGACAAAACAATCAGCCGTATCAAAGCAGCAATCGAAAAACTTGCTTAATAAAAAATGCGTGCCATCGGCATTTTGTGTGTATGGCATAACAATCCGGACAAACAAAAAACCACCTGTTATCAGTGACAGGTGGTTTTGTTTTTTTATTTAGAAATATTTTGGCAGATAGTCACCGTGTGCAACAATAAGGTCATCCACCATCTTTTTGATAGTGTCGATGTCAAGTTCACTTGCGGTGTGGGGGTCAAGCATTGCTGCCTGATAGATGTGTTCAAGCTTGCGGGTGCGTGCAGCTTCAATTGTAAGCAGCTGAACATTGATGTTGGTCATATTCATTGCAGCACACTGAATTGGCAAAGCACCAACGTGACATGGGTGAACACCATAGCCGTCAATAAGGCAAGGCACTTCAACGCAGGCTTCCTGTGGCAGGTTGGTGATAAGGTGGCCTGTGTTAAGCACGTTGCCGCCTATTTTGTATGTATTGCCTGTAACGATGGATTCCATAATGTGAGAAGCATATTCCTTGCTGCGTGTGTGGTCCTTAACACCTGTTTCCAGCAGTTCGGCATATTCTTTTTTCCATCTTTCAATCTGGTTTATGCAGCGACGGGGGTATTCATCCAGCGGAATGTTGTAGCGGTCGATAAGCTGCGGATATTTGTCCTTGATGTAGAACATATTGTATTCGCCGTTATGTTCGCTGCTTTCGGTGCAGTAATAGCCGAAATGTTTGATATATTCAAGACGTACTTTATCTTTAAAGTCAGGGTCAGCGATTTTTGCATCAATACGTGTTTTGATTTCAGGATAAAGGTCAACGCCGTTTTTGTCTTTAAGGTCAATCAGCCACGCCATATGGTTGATGCCTGCAATCAGTTCTTTTCTGCCTTCAAGCTTGTCTTCCATATCAAGTTCTTTAAGCAGATTTTCGCTGCAAACCTGTACCGAATGGCACAGACCAACAGTTTTTACGCCTGTGTAGCGCAGCATATAGCCTGTCAGCATTGCCATTGGGTTTGTGTAGTTGAGGAACAAAGCATCCGGGCAAACCTCCTCCATATCACGAGCAAAGTCGTCCATAACAGGTATGGTGCGCAGTGCGCGCATAATGCCGCCAATGCCGAGAGTATCACCGATTGTCTGTCGCAGGCCGTATTTTTTCGGCACTTCAAAGTCGATGATTGTGCAAGGGTCGTAAAGGCCAACCTGTATTGCGTTGATTACAAAGTTTGCGCCGCGCAGGGCTTCCTTGCGGTTTTCAACCCCAAGGTAACATTCAATTTTGCCGTATCCGCCTTTTGTTTTTCGCATTGCTTCAAGAATAACACGGCTTTCTTCAAGGCGTTCGCCGTCAATGTCGTACAAAGCAAATGTGGAATCGCGCAAAGCTTCGGTACACATACAGTCACCGATAACATTGCGGGCAAAAACTGTGCTGCCTGCACCCATAAATGTAATTTTCATATCGTTCCTCCTTACCTGTAAGTGAAGTTTTGTTATTCACAGTATACAACCCCATCCTTTGAGTTGTAAACAATCAATCCGCCGAAAATAGCGGTGAGAATTTATACAAAAACACACAAATAAAAATCGCAACCAACAGAATACGGCAATAGGTATCCCAAGGTTGCGATACTGGCGGTGTTTTGTGATAAATTATAAAACAAGCCAGCCACGCCGAATGGCATGTGGTGGCTACAGCTAAGGGGGTGACAGTATATTTTTCACGCATGGTCGTGGAAAATATACATTAAGAGGGG
>JAGBFE010000309.1 GCA_018109965.1 Oscillospiraceae bacterium
ATAATATTGTGCTGTTTTAAGGTCATCTTTGACAGTCAGCTTTCTCGGACAATCCGATATATCAGCAGACCACAGCATTTTAAGCCCGTCGGCAAGTAAAGATACTGTTGTATCTGCCTGTTCCATAAGCTGTTCATCACAGGTCATTCTGCCTTTTATTCTGCTCATAAGTGTACAGCTTTTTCCGTTTTGTACTTCGTAACATATTACCTTTGGTACAGGAAGTTTATCTGACATCCAGTTCATCATATCAATTGTTATATCGTTTTGTTCTGTATGGTTTTCTATCTTCAAAACCATGTCATCAAACAAATAAACTGATGACTGTGACATACCGATATTGTCATCACAAAAAGGCTTGTATGCAACAAGCCTTTTTATGTTATCCGGAATATAAATGTTCATATTACATCATCCCCAGCAGTGAAACCTGGTTCTCTTTGGGCAGGTCACCAAGTGCACCTGCATTGTATAAGCCTTCAACAACTGCACTGGAAACACCGCTTGATTTCTGGAAATCTTCAACCGACAAAAATTCAGTATTTTCTTCGCAGGATTTTTCCAGCTGTTCGGCAGCGGCTTCGCCAACGCCTTTAAGTGATGAATATGGCAGACGGATTTTTCCGTCTTCTATTACATACTTTTTGGCTTTGCTCTTGCCGAGTTCAATCGGCAAAAACTCGTATCCGCGTGCAAGCATTTCGCAAACAAGCTGCAGTGCTGTCTGGCTTTCAAGGTCTTTGGCATTCTTTTCAATTTTAAGACGCTGTGTAATCTCTTTAAGATTTTTTGTTGCCACTGCTCTGCCGCCTACTGCAGATTCGTAGTCGATTGCATCACCGCGAACTGTAAATATTGTGGCATAAAACTCCAGCGGTCTGTAAAGTTTGAACCACATAAGACGGATAGCTGCCATAAGATAAGCAACTGCATGAGCTTTTGGGAACATATATTTGATTTTTTTACAGCTTTCAATATACCAGTCCTCAACACCATGGCTGCGCAGCATATCTTCCAGCTCGGCATCAAAGGTTTTTGCAGCTTTGCCTTTACGGGTGATTTCCATAATTTTGAAAGCCTGTGCCTTTTCTACACCCTTTTTGATAAGTGTGAGCATAATGTCGTCACGGGTGCCGATAACATCTCTGATTGTACAGGTACCATCTTTGATAAGGTCCTGTGCATTGCCAATCCATACGTCTGTACCATGGCTGAGTCCTGAAATCTGTATAAGATCAGAAAAACTCTGTGGCTGTGCATCTATGAGCATCTGACGTACAAAGTCAGTACCCAGTTCTGGAATGCCAAATGTAGCTGTCTGACTTTGGATATCTTCAGGTGTAACACCAATCGGCTCGGTGCTTGTGAGCATTTTGTAAACCTGCGGGTCATTCATAGGCACATCTGCCATTTTGATGCCTGTCAGGTCCTCAAGATGCTTGTACATTGTAGGCACATCGTGACCGAGGATATCAAGCTTGAGCAGTGTATCGTGAAGATATTTAAATTCAAAATGAGTTGTAACAACACCTTTGTCCTTGTCGTCCGCAGGGTGCTGAACCGGACAGAAATCGTAAACCTCGTGTGTGCTTGGCACAACAACCATACCGCCAGGGTGCTGCCCTGTTGTCTTTTTAACACCTGCACATCCAAGGGTGAGGCGGTTTTCTTCTGCTTTGTTGCAAACGATACCACGTTCATCAAGATATTTTTTTACATAGCCGTATGCTGTTTTATCCTGCAGAGCTGATATTGTACCTGCTTTAAATACATATTCGTGACCAAATAAATCTTCGGTATATCGGTGTGCAGATGCCTGATATTCACCCGAAAAGTTAAGGTCGATATCAGGCTCTTTATCGCCGTCAAATCCAAGGAACGTTTCAAACGGGATATCGTTACCGTCCCCGTGCAGTTTTGCACCGCATACAGGACAGTTTTTGTCAGGAAGGTCAAACCCTGTGAGATATTCTGCCGGCACATCAAACTCGCTGTGCTTGCATTTTGGACAGACATAGTGCGGTGGCAGTGGGTTAACCTCTGAAATACTGGAGAAAAATGCAATTGATGATGAACCAACAGAACCACGGGAACCAACAAGATATCCATGTTCCTCACTGTTCTGTACCAGTTTTTTTGCAATTACATACAAAACTGCATATCCGTGTTTAATAATACTATTGAGTTCCTTGTCAACACGTTCAGTAATAATTGACGGCGGATTTTCGCCATAGATATCGTGCAGTTTTTTGTAGGTAGCGGTACGCAGCTCATCCTCTGCACCGTCAATGCTTGGCGGATATGTACCTTTTGGGATTGCACGGATACCTGGTTCCACCATATCTGCAATCAGGTTTGGATTGGTAACTACAACTTCAAATGCTTTTTCCAGTGGCAAATAATCAAACTCTGCCATCATTTCATCTGTTGTTCTGAAATACAAAGGTGCCTGATTATCCGCATCAGAGAAGCCCATACCTGCCATAAGAATTGCACGGTACTTGCTGTCCTCCATTGTCATAAAATGTACATCCCCTGTTGCAACAACAGGAAGATTGAGTTCCTCACCAAGCTGTATGATTTTTCGGTTGAAATCTTTTATCTGTTCAAGCGATTCAACAATGCCTTCGCGCAGCATATATTCGTTGTTGCCAACAGGCTGAATTTCGAGAAAATCGTAGAAAGAAGCAATCTTCAAAAGTTCTTTATGAGGTTTGCCTGCCACCACAGCCTGATACAGTTCCCCTGCCTCACAGGCAGAACCAATAATCAGCCCCTCACGGTGAGCAATAATTTCGCTCTTTGGCATTCGCGGCTGTTTGAAGAAATAGTTCAGATGACCATAAGATATAAGCTTGTAAAGATTTTTAAGTCCAGCTTTGTTTTTGCAAAGCAGGATAATATGGTTGCTCTTTCTTGGCAGTTTTTGTGTGCTGCTGAGTCCAGAGTTTATCTGTTCAAGATTTTCAATCCCTTTTGCTGCAAGATCATCTGTCATACATTTGAAAATTTCAAACAGCATTTTTGCATCGTCTGTTGCTCTGTGATGATTGAAATTACCAAGGTTATAATGTTCTGCTATTATATCCAGCTTGTGCTTTTTAAGCTCTGTAAGCAGATTCTGTGCAAGCGGCAAGGTGTCGATGTATTCACATTCAAAATCAATACCATTACGCTCCGCAACAACTTTGATAAAGTTTACGTCAAAGCTTGCCGCATTGTGAGCAACAACAATTCTGTTGCCGATAAATCCTTTGAATGCACGGATAGCCTGCTCCTGTGTAGGTGCATCCTTAACCATTTCGTCAGTAATACCTGTAAGTTCAGTTATCTTTTCAGGTATTGGCTTTTTAGGGTCAACAAATGTATGGAACTCATCCACCACAGTATCACCCCTTACAAGTATTGCACCGATTTCGGTTATATTTTCGGTATTCGGTGAAAGGCCTGTGGTTTCGATGTCAAATATAACAAACTCTGTTTCACGCAGATTACCTTTGCGGTTACCGGAATAGATATTTATCATATTATCCACAAAATAGCCTTCACAGCCGTAAATCAGCTTGAAATCTGCATCAGGATTGCTTTTCATAATACTTTCGTATTCCAGCATTGCCTGCGGAAAGCCCTGAACAACACCGTGGTCGGTAATTGCAACTGCACGGTGACCGTATTCAAATGCTTTTTTAACTGCATCGCCCGGTTCCACAAGAGCATCCATTGCAGACTGCTTGGTATGCAGATGCAGCTCTACCCTTTTTTGTTCGGCAGTGTCTTTCTTTTTCTGTAAATCAAAGGAAACAATATCATATGGCATAATTACAAAATCTCTTTCGTACTTATCCATCTGACAGTCACCTTTAACCGCAAAATGAATACCGGGTTTGATATTTTCCCATTTTTCTATGTTTTTATCGTTAGGATCAAGCAGAATTTTTATATTGATGGAATTTGAACCATCCGTGATTGAATAGATAAATATTTTTCGGAAGTTGCCCTGCTGTGCAACAGCAAACACCTTGCCCCACACAGTTACTTTGCCATTGTCATTAAGTGCCTGATCAATACTGATAATGTCTTTTGTCTTAATTGACTGATACTTGCCGTGAATAACTTTGACAGAATCGTGTTTGATGTTAAGACCTGCAATTTCAAAGTCGTCATACTTTGATTTTTCAACAATTTTTACAACCTTGTTTTCCAGTTCGTAAGTTGGAAGTTCTGCCTTTTTAGCTTCTTTAGTCTGTGTGAGAACAACTTTATATTCCTTGCCAATAAGCAAAGCAAGGTAAGTTGAAAAGGTTTCGCAAAAATTGACTGCGTCAAGAAAATTTTTGCCGCAGGAAAGATTTATCTGTATGCTTTTATCTTCCAGAGTTACATCCGCATCATCGAAAAAATAAAGCGGAACAGCACGTACACTTTCAGAGTACAACTTGAAAAGTGTCGGAAAATCCTTTTCACTTAATGTATCTTTGTTGAACGTGTTGGTTACATCGATGGAAAAACGCGGATATTTCTGGTGCAGAAACAAAGCAAAATATTCAATTGCACTAAAGCTAAGCAGCCGTGATGAACTGATCACGGCTGTAAGTTTAGATGATTTTTTTTTCAACCTGTACTCTGTCAAGCACAGTCTCCATATATTCATGAGCGTATGGGTTATTTTTTTGTAACTCTTTATATACGCTTAAAAGTAGATTTCCCACTTATAATTCCTCTGCACAAATTTTTATATCTTTGATAAATTCTTCTACAAAGTTACCCTGGTATGTTTTGATTTTTACACCTTTTTTGAACATTGCTGCATTGTCTGCACCGCATGCAATGCCTATGTCAGCTTCTCTTGCTTCACCAGGACCGTTAACAACGCAGCCCATAACAGCAACTTTGATATTTTTGTTAAGTCCTTTAAGGCCTGCTTCCACCTGATTGGCAATTGCAGCAACATCAAGTCTTGTTCTGCCACAGGTTGGACAGGATATAATTTCAGGGCCGTTAACCTTATGTCCTGCTGCACGGAGAATGTCAAAGCCTGCATCAATTTCCTTTACAGGAGCATCAGTAAGGCTGACACGGATTGTATCACCAATACCGTTGAGCAGCA
>JAGBFE010000310.1 GCA_018109965.1 Oscillospiraceae bacterium
AAATATATTCATTCTCCGATTATCTCCATTACTGCAAAGGACAAATTCACCGATACCACCAACAATTTCCGTGGCTATTCGGCACAATATCTCCTGCATCCGCTGGTGCTGCCGTTCCGCAATGTGTTCCGCACCTATGAGCTCCTTGCATATCTTTCCACAAGGGCAAGCCAGCTTAAGCTGCGCACCTGCGAGGTGCCTGTGACAAGAGCGTACCCAAACACAGGCAAAATCCCGACAAAAATCAGCCCGCTCAAAGGCAACGCGGAACTGATGAAAATTCTTTTGGCAAATGCAGCAGGGAAATACAACCCGTAACTCAATCGGACAAAAACAATCAGTGCCGTTGTCATAGGGGGATGTTTCCCCCTCTTGACGTTGATTTTCCCCGTCAAAGCGGTGAAAAATCAACTGTCACCCCCTCAGATGATGGCAGGCTATGCCATTCGGCAGCCTTGCCACAAAATGCATAGGCGAACTTTGTTCGCCTGTACAAATCACATATATAAAGCAGGGCGGATATTATCTGACTGTAAAATAAACATCAAAAGGTTAAAACCTATGAAAACAATCTACGACAAAATCATTATCGGTGCAGGTCTTTACGGCCTGTACAGTGCGGAATACTGCGGCCGCAAGGGCGAAAATGTGCTGGTGCTGGAATGTGACAGCACTGCTTTTTCCCGTGCAACCTACATAAATCAGGCCCGCGTGCATATGGGGTATCACTATCCCCGCAGCATCTCAACTGCCGTTAAAAGCCGCAACTATTTTGACCGCTTCTGTGAGGACTATCCGGACAGCATAAAAACCGATTTTAAAAAGATTTATGCCACAAGTGCAAATTTCTCGTGGACCGACAAGGCGCAGTTTATAAAATTCTGCAAGGACAGCGACATCCCCTGTGTTTCCATCGAGCCGACAACCTACTTTAAAGAAGGCATGTGTGACGGCACCTTTGAAACACTGGAATATACCTATGACTGGCAGATATTGCGTGACGGCCTTTTGGCTGATATAGAAAAGCTTGGGGATAAGGTGACAATCCGTTTTGACAGCTTTATCACTGCTATCGATAAAGATGGCGAATATTACAAGGTTACACTCAAAGACGGTACCGGGTTTTTTACACCGTTTCTGCTCAACAGCACCTATGCAAGTGTAAACCAGATAAACACCATTGCAGGCTTTGAAACGTTCCCTATCAAATACGAGCTTTGCGAAATCATCCTCTGCAAAATCAACGACAAACTGCGGGATGTGGGTATCACAGTTATGGACGGCCCGTTTTTCTCCATTATGCCATTTGGCAAAACAGGGCTGCACTCGCTGACAAGCGTTACCTTTACACCTCATGTTACCTGCTACGACAAGCTGCCAAAGTTTGACTGTCAGCAGGGCATTGAGGATTACTGCTCACCGCAGCATCTGGGCAACTGCAACAACTGCCCTCACAAGCCTGAAAGCGCCTGGGGATATATGTCCCAGCTGGCACGCAAGTATCTTAAGGATGAATTCGGCTTTGAATATGCAGGCAGTCTGTTTTCAATGAAGCCTATTCTTAAGCTGAGCGAAATTGATGACAGCCGACCCACACTGATAAAACAGTTTTCGTCAAACCCAACCTTTGTCAGCGTGCTGTCGGGCAAAATAAACACAGTTTATGACCTTAAGGAGGTTCTGGACAATGATAACAAATAAAGAAAAGAACTTTGTTTCTGCAGTTGTGTACTGCTACAACTGCCGTGATGCCGTTGCCGCCTTTTTAAAGGAAGTAAACGAAACATTCAAAAATAACTTTGAACGTTACGAAATTATCTGTGTCAACGACTGTTCCACCGATGACACCGTCAAAGTTATTGATAAATTCTGTGACGAAAATACAGTAAAAAGCCTTACAGTTGTCAACACAAGCTTTGCACAGGGGCTGGAAAGCGCAATGATTGCAGGGCAGGACATTGCAATCGGCGACTTTGTGTTTGAATTTGACAGCACGGTGCTGGACTTTGAGCCTGATATGATTATGGATGTATACCGCAAATCCCTCAAAGGCAACGACATTGTGTTTGCAAACCCTGTGGGCAATCAGCGCTGGACAAGCAAGCTGTTTTACAATCTGTTCAACCGTTTTTCCGATTCTGAATACAAAATCCGCACACAGCGTTTTTCCGTTATCAGCCGCCGCGGCATCAACCGCGTAAAATCAATGGGTGCAAAAACGGTTTACCGCAAGGCAGTTTATGCTTCCTGCGGATTGCCTGTGGACAGCATTGAATACAAACCACTTATCAATGCACAGACAGCCATTGCGGCTAAAAAGGTGAAAAGAGAGCTTGCCCTCAACAGCCTTATTCTGTTTACCGACATCGGCTACAAAATCAGCCTGTTTCTTACAGTTGCAATGTCGGTTGTACTGTTGGCAGCGGGCATTTACACCGTTGCGGTGTTCTTTTCTGCAAATCCTGTTGCAGGCTGGACCACCACAATGCTGGTTATGTCCTTTGGTTTTTTTGGTCTGTTTGTCATTCTCGCCTTTGTGCTCAAATACCTGTCGGTAATTCTCAATATGGTATTTGTGCAGAAGCAGTATGTGATTGAAAGTGTACAGAAAATCACTAAATAACACAGGCGCTTTGGCCGCAATATAATTGTGTATGCAATGCAGGGGCTGATGCCCACATCAGCCCTTTTTATAAGTATCAGCTTACAGGGGTCGATGTGGGCATCGGCCCCTCTGATTTGAATAATTTTGTCTGAAGAAAGAATTTCATATATATGAAACTTAAAACCAACGATATTTCAAAAAAAGTTCTTATACTGCTTGGTGTGCTGTTCACGGCGGCAAGGCTGTTTCTTGCCTGGACACAGTACGCCACAATCTATCCGCCGCTGGCGCCTATAGATGACCATTTTATGTTTACTGCGGCGCAGAACATTGTGGCAGGGGACTGGTTTGGCGATTACAACTATCTCACACTGTCCAAGCACGCATTTTTTGCAGTTTGGCTTGCGTTTTTGCATATTGTCAAGGTGCCGTTTATGGTGGGTAATGCAGCGCTGTGGGCATTCACAAGTGTTGTAACCGTAATGGCTTTTGCACCACTTATCAAAAAGAACCGGGCAAAGCTGTTTTTGTATCTGGGTATGCTTTACAACCCTGCGGTATGGGC
>JAGBFE010000311.1 GCA_018109965.1 Oscillospiraceae bacterium
ATTCCTGTGGATTTGTGCCCGGATAGTCCTGGGCATAGGTCACATCCACCGCAATGGCAACATCAGCTTTAACACGGCTTGCTGCCCAGTGAGCGCCGCGCATTGTGGTTTCTTCACCCACTGTTGTTGCGGCATAAACGCCGATTCTGCAGCCCATTTCCTTTGCCTTTTTCAGCGCTTCAAGAATGATGAAAGCGCCGCCGCGGTCATCAATTGCCCTTGCACACAGATAGCCGTTGAGCATCTCCTGGTGATAGGTGTTCAGATGAATTGGGCAGCCTTCCTCCACATACTGTCGTGCATCTTCGGCATCCTTTGCGCCGATATCAATGGTCAAATCGGCGGTTTTAACCTCTTTGTTGTGGGCAGAGGTGTGGATAACTGTGCCAAACACTTTTCCTTTTTCGCCGTACACCACAACCTGATGTCCCGGGTAAACGCTTGGGGCAATGCCTCCCACAGCCGCAACTTTAAGCAGCCCATCACTTTGAATATGTGTCACCACAAGGCCGATTTCGTCAATATGGCCTGCCAGCAGCACCTTGAATTGTGCATCGGGATTGATAACGCTGATAACATTGCCTGTGTAGTCGGTGATTATTTCGTCACAGAACGGTGTCATCTCTGCAATCACCTTTTTCTGCAGGCTGATTTCGTTGCCCGACACCGACATACTGTCAAGCAGGGTATATAAAAATTCCTTGTTCATAATTTTCTCCTTTGGGTTTTGCTGTTACAGCTCGTATTTCATCACTGTTTCGGCTGCAGCTGCATCTTCCTTTTCTTCAATGCGGCGCACAAAAATGCCGATGATTTTTTCAAACAGACGGTCATCCTCGATTTCTTCCAGATATTCTTCCCCTTTTTTGTCAACGCGTTTTTCAAGGGCATACAGGTCGTCATCGTCAAAATCTTCGCCAATGGGCACAATGGCAATGTAGGTTTTGTCTTTGTAGGTCATCGTGTCCACAACATCGGCGGCAATGATTTCGCCGTTTTCGTCGGTAAGTGTGATAATTTCGCTGTTCTGTTCGCTGAACATATCTGTTCTCCTTTGCAGATTATTTTAATCAGTATCTGAGTGATATACAATTACAATACCAGCCATGCCGCATGGCATGTGGCGGTTTCATCTAGGGGGGTGACAGCAGATTTTTCACACTCTGTTGTGAAAAAATGCGTCATGCAGGGGTGGTACCCCCCTATGAGCGGATACGTCCGCTTTCCACCAGTTCCTTGTGGAATTCTTCGGGATGTTTCAGATAATAGTCCTGATGTTCTTCCTCGGCAGGATAAAAGCTTTTGAACGGTTCCACCGCAATGTAAACCTTTGTGCCGCTCAAAACCTCAAGGTTTTTTATGCCTTTTTCGGCAACTGCTTTTTGATTTTCATTGGTGTAGTACACAGCAAGAGTGTAGGAAAAACCTTTGTCGATAAACTGCCCTTCTGCATCGTACGGGTCAATGCTGTTTAAAAAGATATCAAAAATTTCTTCAAAGTCTGCAATATCGGCATCAAAATCAATGCGGATAGTTTCTCTGTGACCTGTTTTCTGTTCCTTTACATCCTTATATGTTGGGTTTGCTTCGTCACCGCCGCTGTAACCGCTGACAACGTCAGCCACACCCTCCATTTCCTTAAAGGTAGGGGTAATGCACCAGAAGCAACCGCCTGCAAGATAAGCTGTTTCCATTTTTGCCATAAAAGCACCGCCTTATCAAATTTATTCTGCTTTAAGTATAATATAAAAACAAAAGATTGTACACAGTCAAATGTTTTGTAAAAATAAAAAAGGTACCGAAAATTCGGTACCTACTGTTTACTAAATGGTGGGTGACGGAGCCGACCGCTGCCGGTGGCAGATGTCTGACCCTCCCCTCAGTCAGCAAAGCCGACATCTCCCCTTAACCAAGGGGAGCCATTTTTATGCAATAAAATCATCGGGGAATCCGTGCTGTGCAAGTTGTGCATTTTTGTATGCAATATCATCGGTGACTTCTTTTATAACCCAGTCAGGTGTATTAAATTTTTTGGCATCATCAATATTTTCAAACTCAATCTCAAGATATGCAAGACCTTCAAGTTGTGCATCAAAGATATCTATAGCCATAAGCTGTCCATTGTGCAAAACCTGATATCTTGTCTTTTTTATGGTTGTTCCTTGTTTCATTGCAAAAAGTGTATTGTATTCTTCAACGGATATTTCAAATTCTGTCTCATTTCTTATTATACCATCGGCGCTCATATTGCTTTTTACAGTAAATGTGTAGTATTCTCCATTGTTAAGTTTGCGTACTCTTATTTCAGGTGAAAAGCAGATATAGGTTTGTTCAATAAAAGTTTTGTCGGCATCGTCAAGGTCAAAAGGGATTTTATTAGGGGCAGCAAGCCATTTTCGTTCAATCTCTACATCGTCTTCATTTATACTGTGGGTTTTGGCAAGATAGTTTATACTGTGCATAAAGTTTTTCAACGCTGGCAGCTGAAACAACATCAGTAATATGACTAAAGCTGACAAAAAAATTATTGCAATTCTGTAAAAAGTGCGTTCCTTCATAACTTCTCCTTTAAAAATGCAGAATCAGGCGGGAATAATATAAGATCCGATAATAGATATGATGAATATGAATATCAGAATCAATAACAAAAGAGCAAATGTTCCTGCCAGTGAAAGCATAATTTTACGCATAATCTTGCGGCGGTGTTCCTTGTCTTTTCTGGCAAAAAAACAGGCGTAGATATAATATGCGATGGGGATAATTAACAATATTGGAAAATAGATAATAATAACAAGCAACGAAAGTTCCGCGGGAATAAAAAACTCAACAACGGGATGAATCGGCTCCCACACAGCATAAACTTTTGTGGGCAGCAACAATAATGAACATAATGCGATAGAAAATATACGTATATATTTTTGGCGTTTCATAATATTGTCCTCCATTTGCGATTTTAGTATACCACGGCAAAAATTGCGATGCAACACATCATGCCGTCGCAGAGTGCGACGATAACTTTTCAGGGCGAACACCATTTGGACAATAAAAAAGCACTGGATTCAATCCAGTGCATAAAGTCTAA
>JAGBFE010000312.1 GCA_018109965.1 Oscillospiraceae bacterium
ACAACTCAACTGATGTAAACCATTATGTTGCAAAAGTTGGCGAAACCCCATTTATGATATTGCAGGAAGCAATTAACAACGCAAACGGCGGTACAGTTACACTTTTGGATAACATCGACCTTCCAACAGTAGTAGTTGTTACATCAGATGTAAAAGTTGACCTTGCAGGTAAAACAATTACTCTTAAAGAAGATACAGTTGGTGATGGTGCATTCCACGTAACAGGTGGCACACTCACAATCGATGACAGCGTAGGCGGTGCAGTAGTTAACGGTGTTGGTAATAACAACTACAGCATGGCTCTTTGGGCAGACGGTGGGAACATTGTTATCAACGGCGGCACATATACTAACGTAGGTGCAGGTTCCGATGACCATTATGACCTTATCTATGCAAAAAATGGCGGTGTAGTAGAAATCTACGGCGGTACTTTCAAAGCTCATACACCAAAATGGACACTTAATCAGAATGATAGCACAAATGGTAAAATCACAGTTTATGGTGGTACATTTGTTGGTGTAAACCCTTCTGAAGTTTACACAGAACCAACACAGCCAATCAGTTTTGTTGCAGCAGGCTATGAATCCAAAGCTGTAGGTACAGATTATGTTGTTGGTAAACACGAACTCAAAGCAGTATCAGGCGTATCAGCAACATGTTCTGCAACAGGTACAAAAGCACACGAAAAATGTGATTTCTGTGGCAAACTTTACATCAACGGCGTTGAAGTAACAGCAGCAGACCTTGTAGCACCAGCAACAGGTCACACTTGGGGCTACAACACAACATTTGACGCAGCAGAACATTGGGATTACTGCCATGTTTGCGGTGCACAGAACACATCTGTAGCACACAGCGATGCAGATGGCAATGGTCTCTGCGATTGTGGCTGGAACTTTGCAGTTACAACAGGTCGTGCTAATCCAAACACAGGTGTTACAGCTGATATGCTCGCTTAATTTGTTCCTTGATATCAGGGTAGATAAATAGTATAATTAAAAGAGGCAAGCACCGCTTGCCTCTTTTGACATTATAAAGAAGGGAACTCCCGAAAAATGAAAAACAATAAAAACTTTAAAAATATAGTATGTCTTGTCCTTGCATTTACAATTGCACTGTCAGTGATGTTTACAGGCTGTTCCTCTGCACCTGAAAGTGAAAGCGTTGCTGACCCGTCTTCAGAACAAACAGTGTCTTCTGAAGAAACCGTATCTTCCGAAGAATCTGTCTATCAGCAGAACCCTCGCCTTGCCGATGCCTATGAGCTGAACAATGATGTTGTGGGCTGGCTTACAGTGGACGGCTGCGAGGTTGACAACCGCATTTTCCAGGCTGCCGACAACAACAAGTATCTGCGAGTGGACGAAGACGGCAACTACGATGTGTGGGGCTGTTATTTTCTTGATTACATCAATATTATCGAAAATGACTCCCGCTTTACCGACAAGGTGAATATCATCTACGGACATTCTTTTGAGGACAATGCCGAGGACGAAAAATTTTCCAAGCTCAAAAGATACCGTGATGCAGAGTTTGCTGCCCAGCACCCGACAATAAAGTTTGATTTTCTCAACGGCACAAGCGAATGGCAGATTTTTTCTGCCTGTCAGATACCTGTAACCATTGATTATATCGACCCTAATCCATATGAAGAAAAATACCAGGCTATCCTTGACTATATGATTAACAACAGCTATGTTGACTTTGGTGTGGATGTTACAACCGATGACCAGATTCTGGTGCTGTCCACCTGCACAAGCGACGAAAATGTGCGCTTTATCCTTGTAGGCAAACTTGTTGAATAAAATATCATAAACAAAAATCCTTATCGTTTTGACACGATAAGGATTTTATTTTGGTTTAAAACAATATACTTGCTATATTCACAAAAAAATAGTAAAATAAAATAGATATAATATATTTAAATTGGAGTATTATGGAAAAATATAATATTTCGGCATCAATTGTGGTCTACAACAGCCCCGAAGATGCTTTCAAAACAGTGGAAACCGTGCTGGACAATACAAAGGACCTTGATTTTGACCTGTTTGTTATCGACAACAATTCTGCCGATAAAATAGGCGAAAATTTAAAGTCAAAGTTTTCGCAGCCGCACTATATTCTGCTGGATGAAAATGTGGGCTTTGGCAGAGGGCACAACAAGGTGTTGGATAAAATAAATTCAAAATATCATTTTATCATCAACCCCGATATTCTGATAAACCAAAATACAATAAAAAATCTGTGTGAATTTATGGACGCACATCCCGACTGCGCAATCTGCTGCCCCCAGGTGCTCAACCCTGACGGCACGGTGCAGTATCTTGCAAAGCGCCGCCCTACACTGTCGGCATTGCTTTCAAGGCGTATCCACAAGGGCCCGTTCAAAAAAATCGAAGACAGATATCTGGCAATGGAACTTGACCATTCAAAACCATTTGAAGCGGAGTTCTGCACAGGCTGTTTTTCGGTAATCCGCACCGATGTTTTCAAAAAGATAAAAGGCTTTGACGAAACTTATTTCCTTTACTTTGAGGATGCCGACATAACAATGGAGGCAAAAAAACACGGCAAGGCTTATTATACACCCGATGCCACAGTGGTTCATATGTGGCACAGGGAAACTGCAAAAAGCTTTAAACCCTTTATGCAGCAGTTGAAATCCATGTTTATTTATATGAAAAAATGGGGATATAAGTTATAACCCTTAAAGGAGTGTTTTTTATGAAAGGTATAGTTTTAGCAGGCGGTGCAGGCACACGTCTTTATCCGCTCACAATGGTAACATCAAAACAGCTTTTGCCGGTTTATGACAAGCCGATGATTTACTATCCTATTTCCACACTTATGCTGGCAGGCATCAAGGATATTCTTATCATCTCCACGCCACAGGATACACCTCGTTTTGAGGCTCTGCTGGGCGACGGCAGCCAGTTTGGCATCAACCTCAGCTACAAAGTGCAGCCATCTCCGGACGGACTTGCCCAGGCATTCCTTATCGGTGAAGAATTTATCGGTGATGACGCCTGCGCAATGGTGCTTGGCGACAACATCTTCTACGGCAACGGCTTTGGCAAAATCCTGCGCGAAGCAGCCGAAAATGCTGAAAACGGCCGTGCAACAGTGTTTGGTTACCACGTTGAAGACCCTGAACGCTTTGGCATCGTGGAATTTGACGAAAACGGTAAGGTTATTTCCGTTGAAGAAAAACCTGCAAAACCAAAGAGCAACTATGCAATCACAGGCCTTTATTTCTACAATAAAGAAGTTGTGGAAGAAGCCAAAAAGGTTAAACCATCCGCACGCGGCGAGCTGGAAATCACAACTCTCAATGACCAGTATCTCCAGAGAGGTCTGTTGGATGTAAAACTTCTTGGCCGTGGCTTTGCATGGCTTGACACAGGTACAATGGACAGCCTTGTTGAAGCTGCAAACTTTGTACAGATGGTGGAAAAACGCCAGAGCATCAAAATTTCCGCACTGGAAGAAATTGCCTACCGCAACGGTTGGATAGACAGGGATAAACTCCTTGAATCTGCCGAAAAATACGGCAAGAGCCCATATGGCGTACATCTTAAAAAAGTTGCAGACAACAAAGTTATGTACTAATACAGTGAGGTATATATGAAAATTCTTATTACAGGTTCCAAAGGTATGCTTGCAACACAGGTAATAAACGACCTTGAACGGGGCTATACCGAACTTGGCGATGTGCCTGCAGCACTCAAGGGTGCACAGCTTGTACTTGCCGATGTGGACGAACTTGATATAACAGACAAGGCGGCAACAGAGGCTTTTATTGCACAGCATAAGCCTGATATTGTTATCAACTGTGCGGCATACACAAATGTTGACGGCTGTGAGTCCAATCAGGACACAGCATTTATGGTCAATGCAATCGGCAGCCGCAACCTTGCAATTGCCTGCGAAAACACAGGGGCAAAACTGGTGCACGTTTCCACCGACTATGTTTTCCGCGGAGATGAACCTACACCAAGAAGAGAATATGATATGCCGTGGCCTATATCTGCATACGGCAAGACAAAATATGCAGGTGAACAGTTTGTGCGTCAGTACTGCAAAAAAAGTTTTATTGTCCGCACAGCGTGTCTTTACGGATATAACGGCAAAAACTTTGTAAAAACAATGGTATGGCTTGCCAAAGAAAAGGGCGGTGCAAAGGTTGTTAACGACCAGCACGGCAACCCTACAAATGCGGCAGATCTTTCACATCATCTGCTCAAGATTGCAGCAAGTGAAGAATACGGCACATACCACTGCACAGGCAACGGTGAATGTACCTGGTTTGAATTTGCAGCGGAAATTGCACGTCTTGCAGGCTACGAAGGTGTTATGTCCCCATGCACAAGTGAGGAGTTCCCGACACCTACAAAACGCCCTGCATACTCATCCCTTGACAATATGATGCTGCGTGTTACAGTAGGCGATGAAATGCGCCACTGGAAGGACGCACTTAAAGCATATTTTGACAATCAGAAATAATTTTTAACGGAGAATATAAAAATGACAATTATCGTAACAGGCGGTGCCGGCTTTATCGGTTCAAACTTTGTGTTCCATATGCTGAACAAATATCC
>JAGBFE010000313.1 GCA_018109965.1 Oscillospiraceae bacterium
GAAGCAGTTGGTTACCCTGAAGGTGGCATTGCTCCCGGCACAAAATGGGAAGACATCCCTGAAGATTTTGAATGCCCACTTTGCGGTGTAGGCAAAGATATGTTCAGCGAAGGCTGATTTTTTGACAGTTAATTTAGTTTCCTATATAATTTTCCCCTTTAAAATTTAAAAGCAGAACACCGATGCAGTGCATCGGTGTTTTTGTTTTGTGGGTGAATTATACTATCAAGTGCACCATCCGGATACAAAAATCAAACAAATCAACTGGTCTTTACAATATAATTCCGCACACAAAAAAAGCTATGCATTTCTGCATAGCTCTTTTTATCAGATATTTTCTGCCAGATATTCCTCTGCCATATGGGCTGCCACAGCGCCGTCCGCCACAGCAGTCACTACCTGCCTCAGCAGCTTGGTGCGCACATCGCCCACTGCAAACACGCCGCCGATTTCGGTTTTTGTGGTTTCGTCAGCTGTGATGTATCCACCAGCATCAAGGGATATCTGCCCTGCCACAAGTTCCGTTGCAGGCTTGCGGCCGATGCTTACAAACACACCGTCACAGTCTATCTGTTTTTCTTCGCCTGTGTTTACATCCTTCAGAACAACACCGCTCACCTTTTCGCCGTGGAGAATTTCCTTTACAGTGCTGTTCCAGCAGAATTCCACATTCTGTGCATTCATCAGCGGCTGGTGATAAATTTTTGTTGCACGGAGAGTATCACGGCGGTGCACAACAATAACCTTTTTTGCCACACGGCTCAAAAGCAGTGCATCTGCTGCCGCACTGTTGCCGCCGCCAACAACCACAACGGTTTTGCCCTTGTAGAACATACCGTCGCAGGCTGCACAGTACGCAACACCGCGGCCAACAAGGGACTGCTCGTTTGGCAGGCCAAGTTCCCTTGGGTTTGCCCCTGTGGCAATAACCACAGTTCTGCCAAAATATTCGCCCTCACTTGTGTTTATAACCTTGGGATTTGCAGCAAGGTCCGCTGTATAAACCTCGGCATATTCGGTGACTGCGCCAAAGCGTTCTGCCTGCTGCTGCATCTTTGCAGCAAGGTCAAAACCGTCAACGCCCTCTTCAAACCCCGGATAATTATCTATCTGTGTGGTCAGTGCCATCTGGCCGCCTGCGGAAAGTTTTTCCAGCACGGCAACAGAAAGCCCTGCCCTTGCGGCGTACAGTGCCGCGGTGTAACCGCCCGGGCCGCCGCCGATAATCAGCATATCATACACATTAGCCATTGTGTCTGCCTCCTATGCCATATTTTGTGCAATAAAGCTGTCGATTGCAGCTTTGGATGGTGGATTTGTCACCGAAGCAACCGCTTTTCCATCTTTGAAAAGCACAAGTGTAGGGATAATTTCTATTCCCATTTCATCGGACAGTCCGCCGTCCTCATCCACATTGATTTTTACCACTTCCAGCACATCGCTGTACTGGTCTGCCGCCTTGTCAAAAACAGGGCCGATTCTGCGGCAGTAACCGCACCACGGTGCCCAGAAGTCCACAAGGACAGGTTTTTCGCCGTTTATAAGCTGTTCCAGTCTGTTTCTGTCTATATTCAATGCTGCCATAAATGTATCCCCTTTCCGTTCTTTCCTGTTTTCTATGTTTTTATTATAACCTGTATTATATTTTTTTAAAGTGATTACATCACCTAAGTCCTTGCCATACCGTCAACGCTGAGCACCACACCTGTGATGTAGCTTGCTTCATCAGATGCGAGGAAAACAAAAGCATTTGCGATATCCTCCGGTCTGCCTATGCGGCGCAGAGGAACTTTTTCGATAAGCGGACGGATAACCTCCTGCGGTACAGCTTTCATCATATCGGTTTCAATTATGCCCGGTGCAACTGCATTTACGCGGATATTTTTTGGACCAAGTTCCCTTGCAAGGGAAACTGTCATACCATTGACTGCAAATTTGCTTGCAGGATATGCAAAGCCGCTTGGCTGGCCGGAAATGCTGACCATTGATGAGGTGGACAGGATAACCCCGCCGCCCTTTGCCACCATGCAGTCAATTGCCGCCCTTGTGGCATTGAAAACGCCTTTTACATTGAGGTCCATCACCTTGTCAAACATTTCTTCGGTATATTCAGTAAACGGTGTGCTTTCGCTCATACCTGCGTTGTTTACAAGAATATCCACACAGCCGTATTTGATGCTGGTAAACATAAATGCTTCTTTCACTGCCTCAAGGTTTGAAAGGTCGGGACTGATGCCGTCCACAATGCTGTCGGGATATTTTTCCCTCAGCTTTGCAACTGCCCTGTCGGCAGATTCCTGACTTGATGCAGTGATAATCACCTTTGCCCCCTCAGCCAGAAATTTATCTGCTGTGGCAAAGCCGATGCCGCGGCTGCCGCCTGTGATGATAGCAATTTTATCTTTAAGTCTCATAACCTTACCCCCGTTTTTATTTGTTGAAAACGATGTCTGTAAACTGTTTTGCCGTATATTTATATATTTTATGTTTATATTATATCACAGCTTTATGCGTTTTTATGTAATGTAGTCACATTTTTTTCGCCCTGTGTTGACAGCAAAAAACAGCTATTTTATAATTAAAACATACATTGAACGGAGGCTGTTTTATGACACATAATGATGCCAGTTTTTCCTTTATGCACCGTATTGAAGAAATTGAACTCAACATTGCCGACAAGCGCTGGCAGTCCGCCCTTGCACTCAGTCTGACCCTGCCAGACATCTGCGGCGGCATTGCTTTCCCCGAAATTGTAAAGCACTACCGTGACGGCCGCGTGATGCTGGACAGGCAGAAAAAGCCCACAAGAGATGTAGGCGGGCAGTATATCCGCTGGTTTGACAGTTTTGCCGCACCTTTTTTCAAGTTGGATGAATCGGACGAAAAAGCCTATATCTGCGGTGAACGCTGCTGGCAGCTGAGATGTGAATATCTGCATCAGAACAAAGGCTTTATCAACGACGAAAATGAAGAAGCCGTGCGTTTTCACCTTGGTGTAAACTGCGGCAGCTCGGTGTGCGGATTTGACACAGCACAGCAGAACGGCGAAAGCCTTGATATAAGAATTGACATTGAACAGTTCTGCCTGCGCATGTGCAGTGCGGCACGCAGTTTTTATGATGTCTATCACACCCAAAAGGATTTCAGCCTTTACAACACCCCTGTGCTGGATTTTATCGCCGCAACACAGCCACAGACCGCTGACCCCACCGATGCAAGCGGCAAAAATGCCGACTGCCCCTGCAGCACACAGGCAGACAAAGCTGACAGCGACACCCCTGACAGCACAAGGAAAAGCCTGTGGCGCAGAATATTCGGCAAATAAAACCATCAACGCCGCAGACATACTGCAGCTTATAAAATCGCACAGTATTTTTTACAGCACAGCTTTTGTCGTTCAGACAGTATATCCATCAAAAAAGTGCCGCTGTAAATATCCCGCTTAAAACAAAAGCACAGTGAATATCACAAAATGATATTCACTGTGCTTTTTACAAAGGAGAATCTATTCCCGCTGTACTGCTGTTCAGTTTTTATGGCATTGATGCATCAAACTGTGGTCTAACCGCCTTGCTTTCGTGCAGGTAAATTGTTTACAAAAATTTCACAATTTGTCGCAGTATATGCTATAGCTTTAAATTGTCATCAGGCCATATGGGAATATGTGTGGTCAACAGGCGGGTTGTAATTTTCGGTGATTGTGCGTGCTGTTACCCAGCGCATAAGGTTGAGATGGCTGCCCGCCTTGTCGTTGGTGCCGCTTTTTCTGCCGCCGCCAAACGGCTGCTGACCAACCACCGCACCGGTGGTTTTATCGTTTACATAAATATTGCCTGCAGCATATGTAAGGGCTTTGAGCATCTTTTCGATAACAAAACGGTCGCTTGCAAACACACTGCCTGTAAGGGCATATGGTGATGTTTCGTTGCAGATTGCCAGTGTTTCGTCCAGCTTGTCATCATCATATACATAGATTGTCAGCACAGGCCCGAATATTTCGTTGACCATACTTTCATAATATGGTGTTTTTGCGCGGATAATTGTAGGGCGCACAAACCAGCCTTTGCTGTCGTCACACACGCCGCCTGCAATGATTTCAGCATCATCAGATGCTTTTGCTCTGTCAATATAGCCTTTGATATTATTGTAGGAACGCTGGTGGATAACGGCACACATAAAGTTTGAAAAATCTTCAGGTGAGCCCATTCTGATACTTTCCACCTTTTCGGTCAGTTCATTCCTGATTTCGTCATAAACCGACTGCGGAATATATGCGCGTGAGCAGGCAGAACATTTTTGTCCCTGGTATTCAAATGCACCGCGGATAAGTGCTGTGATGAGCGCCTTTCTGTCACAGCTGGTGTGGGCAAACAAAAAGTCCTTGCCGCCTGTTTCGCCAACCATGCGCGGATATTCCTTTAATCCGTCAATACCATTCGCCACCTGCTTCCATATTGTGTTGAAAACACCTGTTGAGCCTGTAAAATGAATACCGCCAAGATGACCGCTTTTGATTGCTGTATCGGTCAGATTTGGCCCTGCACAGGGCACAAAGTTGATTACACCTGCAGGCAGGCCTGCCTCCATAAGTAACTGCATAAACATATAGCTGGACAAAATGGCATATTCGCTTGGTTTCCACAGCACTGTGTTGCCCATAAGTGCAGGAGATGTGCACAGATTGCCACCGATTGCAGTAAAGTTGAAGGGAGCGATTGCAAGGATAACCCCTTCAACAGGACGGTATTCCATACGGTTAACACTGGACACTGTTCTGTTTGGCTGCTGGGAATATATTGTGCTCATAAAGTAGGTATTAAAGCGCAGAAAGTCAATCAGCTCGCAGGCGGCATCAATCTCTGCCTGATGGACAGTTTTGGACTGGCACACCATATTGGCCGCATTTATCTGATAGCGGTATTTTTCGCTTAATAACTGTGCCGCACGGTTGAACACTGCAGCGCGGTGGTCGCATGGCAGGCGCATCCAGCTTTCCTTTGCTTTAAGGGCAGATTCTATGGCTGCTTCTATCTCCTTTTCACCTGCCATATGCACACGGGCAATCACCTTTTTGTTGTCGTGTGGGGCAGTGATTTCCATAACATCATCGGTATAGACAGGTTTGCCGTCGATAATAACAGGCACTTCCATAACAATGTCGCGGATTTCGGTCAGTGCCGCCTGTATCTTTTCTCTTTCGGGCGAGCCTTTTGCATAGGTTTGTACCTTCTCGTTTTCGGGCTGAGGGAAACTGTAGATTGTATTCATAACAACATCTCCTTTTCTTTGCGTTCTGTGTGCAGTCACACACAAAACTGATTGGCAATTAAAATCGATGTTTTCAAAATACCACAGATTTTTTTGTTGTCAAACAGGCATAAAACGAGCAAAATCAGCAGTTTTTAGTACCGTGAACAGCCGGCGGCAGACCGCAGAACAGACTGCAGTCCAGCCGCTGCATACACAATTGCAAAGCCTGAATATATCGGGCAATACTGCTGCAAAATTTATATTGTTATTTAAGTCCGCAAGCTGTGGACTTTTCTTTAAAAATAATGTATTATATTAAATTAGATAAATATGTATTGCGGGAACAGGCTTCACTATCCTGAAATGTTCCCGAAACTGTTACCCAAAAATTATAGAAAGGCGAAAATCCTTATAAACACCGGGGTTTTCGGTATGGACTTTAAAATATGAAACTTGGTATCGTTGGCCTGCCAAACGTTGGCAAAAGCACACTTTTCAACGCTATTACAAACGCTGGCGCTGCCAGTGCAAACTTTCCTTTCTGCACAATCGAGCCAAACGTTGGCGTGGTTGCTGTGCCGGACGAAAGACTGGACAAGCTTGCAGAAATGTACAATCCTAAAAAATACACACCTGCCATCATCGAATTTGTTGACATTGCAGGTCTTGTAAAAGGCGCAAGCCACGGCGAAGGCCTGGGCAACAAATTTTTGTCCCACATCCGCGAAGTTGACGCAATCATCCATATGGTGCGCTGCTTTGACTCAACAGACATTATCCACGTTGAAGGCAGTGTTGACCCGATCCGTGATATCGAAACAATCGACCTTGAGCTTGTTCTGTCCGACCTTGAAATTGTTGAAAGACGCATTGACAGAACAAAAAAAGCAATGAAGGGCGACAAAAAACTTGGTGACTGCCTTGAAATGCTTGAAAGACTGGCTGAATGGCTTGGCGAAGGCAAAAACGCCCGTGGCTTTGAACTTAACAGCGACAATGAAAAAGAATGGTTTTACGAAATGCCTCTTCTTTCCGCAAAACCTGTTATCTATGCCTGCAATCTGAGCGAAGAAGACGTAATGGAAGGCATTGAAAACAACACATATTACCCTCTTGTTGCCGAAAAAGCAAAAGCTGACAAAAGCGGCTGTATGCCAATCTGCGCTAAAATTGAAGAAGACGTTGCAGATATGGAAAAGGAAGAAAAGAGAGAATTTTTGGCAGAGTTTGGTCTTACAACCAGCGGCCTTGACAATCTCATCAAAGAAAGCTACTCCCTGCTTGGCCTCATCAGCTATCTGACAGCAGGCCCTGAAGAAGTACGCGCATGGACAATCACCCGCGGCACAAAGGCACCGCAGGCTGCAGGCAAAATCCATTCCGACTTTGAACGCGGCTTTATCCGTGCAGAAATCATTGCATATGATGACCTTATGGCTTGCGGCAGTATGGTTGCTGCAAAGGAAAAAGGCCTTGTGCGCAGTGAAGGCAAGGAATATGTGATGAAAGACGGCGACGTAACTTTGTTCCGTTTCAACGTTTAATATCCACAGCAAAACAAAAGGAGATAATCACAGCGGTTATCTCCTTAAACTATAATATGGCGGCAGAGGCCCACTGCCGTTTTGCAACTGACGGAGCAATGCGGGCGTTGCTCCCCGTTTCAATTTGATTTTATAATTATGATTTATCTTATCATCGGCATACTTTTCAGCAGTATGCTTTCAATTTTAATGCGTATCAGCGAAAGCCGCACAAAGTACAACCTTGGTCTGCTGGCAATGAACTACATTTCCTGCACCATTGTTTCTGCCGCCGACACAGGTTTTGGCAATCTTTTCCCTGCCGAAAGCGGCATTGGCACTGCCGTGCTCATTGGTGTACTGAGCGGTTTTGTGTACCTTGCAGGTTTTGCACTGCTTCAGTTCAATATCAGCAAAAACGGCGTTGTACTGCCTGCCACATTTATGAAGCTTGGTCTGCTGGTTTCCGTTGCCACAAGCATTATTGTATTTGGCGAACGCCCCCAGGTTGTGCAGATTATCGGTTTTGTTATTGCCCTTGCTGCAATTGTGCTTATCAACAGCGAAAAAGGCGACGGCACCACAAAAGCCGAAAAAGGCGGTTTTATCTGGCTGATTATTATGCTTATCTGTTCCGGCCTTGGCGACACCTTTGCCAAAGTGTTTGAAGAAGTTGGCAATCCGTCCATGAACGACCATTACCTGATGTTCACCTTTGCAACAGCCTGCGTGCTGTGCCTTGCAATGATGGTATCCAAAAAACAGAAAATCGGCAAAGCCGAAATGCTGTTTGGCGCAATGATTGGTATTCCAAACTATCTGTCCAGCAAGTTTTTGCTGAAATCCCTTGAATTTGTTGATGCTGTGATTGCATTTCCTACATACAGCGTTGGCTGCATACTTGTAGTTACCCTTGTGGGCCTGTTCGTATTCAAGGAAAAGCTGAGCAAAAAACAGCTTGTTTCTCTCGGTATGATTATGGTTGCCCTTGCAATGCTTAACCTGTAATAAATATGCAAAACGAAAATCAATAAAGCAAAATGTCATTCTGAGCGTAGCGAAGAATCTCCTTGTTTCATCAAA
>JAGBFE010000314.1 GCA_018109965.1 Oscillospiraceae bacterium
AAACTGCTGTGTGCCTTTCAGCGCACCGACAGCCAGCTTTGCAAGGGTAATGGAAAAATCCAACGGCAAGGATACAACAATCGGTCACTGGGAAATTGCAGGGGTTGAAAGCGAAAACCCACTGCCTGTATATCCAAACGGCTTCCCTGCCGATGTTATTGAAAAATACGAACAGCTGACCGGCAGAAAAGTGCTTTGCAACAAGCCTTATTCCGGCACACAGGTTATTGCTGAATACGGCAAAGAGCATATGGAAAGCGGTGACCTGATTGTGTATACATCCGCTGACAGTGTTTTCCAGGTTGCGGCACATGAAGATGTTGTGCCTGTAGAAAAGCTGTACGAATACTGTCAGATTGCCCGTGATATGCTTGTTGGTGAACACGCTGTGGGCAGAATTATTGCAAGACCATTTGTAACTGCTGCAGACGGCAGTTTTGTGCGTACAACCAACCGACATGATTATTCCCTCAAGCCACCTAAAAAGACAGTTCTGGACTATATCAAGGCTGCGGGCAAGGATGTAATAGGCGTTGGCAAAATATATGATATTTTTGACGGTGAAGGTGTGACCGAAAAGGTAAAAACAGGCACAAATGATATCGGCATGAGAGAAAGCCTTAAACTTGCAGACAAAGATTTTGACGGTTTGTGCTTTATCAATCTTGTTGACTTTGACTCGATGTACGGTCACCGCAACGATATTGACGGTTATGCAAATGCACTGAGCGAATTTGACCTGTGGCTTAATGATTTTCTGCCAAAGCTTAGGAAGGATGATATGCTTATCATCACTGCTGACCACGGGTGTGACCCGGGCACCGAGTCCACCGACCACTCCCGTGAATGTGTTCCCCTTTTAATATATGGAGAAAACATAAAAACAGACAACAACCTTGGCACATTAAATGGTTTTGCCCATATCGGTGCAACAGTTGCCGACTATCTTGGTGTGGAATACAAAGCAGACGCCCCAAGCATACTGGACAGAATAATCAGGTAATTTTGAAAACATACAACAAACAATAACCGGTGTCTGCCATATTGACAGGCACCGGTTTAATATTAAAAATACAAAACCTGCAGTAATCAGTCACTGCAGGTTTTGCTTTGGGGAAAAATTAAGCTTTTACTTTGCCAAACTTTCTCTGGAACAATTTGATGATTTCAACAACAGGAATTACGCTGAATGCAAGGCCCATAGCGATGAGATATTCCATTACATTGATGTGTTCAAAGCCAAATGCGTTGCTGAGGAATGGTATATAGATAACAGCTGTTGTGAGAACAAGGCTGAGAATCATAGAACCAAGGAGGAACAAATTCTGCTTTTTAAGCTGGAACAGGCTCTTGCGGCGGCTTCTCATATTGTAGCTGTGAAAGATTTCTGCCATACTCATTGTAAGGAATGCCATTGTCATACCGTCAGGGCTGTTTGCGATTTCCCAAACACCGCTTTCGATGTAATGACCTGTAAAATATGCAACAAGTGTAAGGATTGCAACCATAACACCCTGATAGATAACGTCTGTGCCGAGGCCGTCAGAGAAGATACCGCTTTGGCTTTCACGCGGTGGTCTTGCCATAACGTCACCTTCTGCTTCTTCCATACCGAGAGCAAGTGCAGGAAGGCTGTCTGTGATAAGGTTTATCCACAAAAGATGAACAGGTTTGAGCAGTGTGAAGCCCATAATTGTAGCTACAAAGATGCCCAGAACTTCACTCATATTGGAAGCAAGGAGAAACTGAATGGATTTGCGGATATTGTCGTAGATACGTCTGCCTTCTTCAACTGCGCCAACGATTGTAGCAAAGTTGTCGTCTGCAAGAACCATATCAGCAACGTTTTTGGTAACGTCAGTACCTGTGATACCCATTGCAACACCGATGTCAGCTGTTTTGATACTTGGAGCATCGTTTACGCCGTCACCTGTCATTGCACATACATAGCCTTTGTCTTCAAAAGTTTTAACAATTTTTGTTTTGTGCTGTGGCTGTACACGTGCGTATACAGAGTAGTTTTCAATATTTTCAAAATAGAAATTATCGTCAAGTTCATCAAGCTGGCTGCCGCTGAGAGCCTGGCTTTCGTCTGTAAGGATACCAAGCTGTTTTGCAATAGCAATAGCTGTGTCTTTGTGGTCACCTGTAATCATTACAGGGCGAATACCAGCAGCACGGCATTCTTTGATAGCGTCAACAACTTCAGGACGTATAGGGTCAATCATACCTGTGAGACCTACAAAGATAAGATCTTTTTCCATTGTTTCAGGAGTCTGGTCTTCAGGAAGTGTTTTGTATGTTTTGTATGATGCAGCAAGCACACGCAAAGCCTGGTCAGCAAAGGATTTGTTTGCTGCAAGAATTTTGCTGCGTTTTTCTTCTGTCATTTCATAAACTCTGCCGTTTTCGATGTAGTATTTACATCTTTTAAGCACTTCGTCAGGAGCACCTTTTGTATACTGTGTGATGATACCGCCAACATTGTGCACTGTACTCATCATTTTCCTGGAAGAGTCAAATGGAGCTTCGGCAATACGTGGGAATTTTTCTTCGATTTCTGTTTTATTGATATCGTTTTTGTATGCAAAGTTTACAAGAGCACATTCTGTAGCTTCACCAACTGCTTCACCGTTTTCGAGATGCGCGTCGTTACACAGAGCCATTGCTTCGCAAAGCAGTTCCTTGTCACCGATAAAATCAGTAACTGTCATTTTGTTCTGTGTGAGCGTACCTGTTTTGTCGGAGCAGATAACCTGTGCACAGCCCAGTGTTTCAACAGCTGTGAGCTGACGAATAACTGCATTGCGTTTGGACATATTTGTAACACCGATGCTGAGAACAAGTGTTACAACAGTTGCAAGACCTTCTGGAATTGCAGCAACAGCAAGTGAAACTGCAACCATAAATGTTTCGAGGATTACTTTGCCTTCAAAGTTACCATTTCTTAAAAGGCCGAACGCAAAGATAAATACACAGATGCCAAGAACAAGCACACTGAGAATTTTGCCAAGCTGTGTGAGTTTTTTCTGCAGTGGTGTTTCGTTGTTTTCTGTTTTGATAAGAGCATCGGCAATTTTGCCCATTTCGGTATTCATACCTGTACCTGTGATAACAGCTTTACCACGGCCGTAAGCGATTGTGGAACCCATGTAAACCATGTTTTTTCTGTCACCCAGAGGAACATCTTTGCCATCTTCTGTTTCCAAAACTTCTTCTGTTTTTGTTACAGGAACACTTTCACCCGTGAGGGCAGCTTCTTCTGCTTTGATGGAAGCACATTCAATGATACGTGCGTCTGCAGGAACTGCGTCACCTGCTTCGAGAA
>JAGBFE010000315.1 GCA_018109965.1 Oscillospiraceae bacterium
GAGATAACTTCTATGATTTCCATAAAAAGTTATATCTCATTTATAAATACTATGCTGCTGTGCTTTGGCGCAGTATTTGAGATGCCTGTGCTGGTATTCCTGCTGAGCAAGCTGGAAATACTCAAGCCCGAGTTTCTCAGGAAAAACCGTGGTCTGCTTGTTGTGGTAATTTTCATTCTCGCCGCAATAATCACCCCGCCTGATGTTATTTCTCAAATTATGCTTGCAATACCTATGGTGCTTTTACTGCAGATAAGCATTTTTATCTGTACGATTGTTGATAAAACAAATAGCAAAAAACATACTGAAGAAATAACTGTTTAATACCGATATCGACAAACCCAATAGAATTTGGCATTTTAAAGCTTTTCATTGTGTTTCCAGATATAGATATTAGTCCAGATAAAAAGGCTTTCAACCTTATGTGTTGAAAGCCTTTTATCTTTGTTTTTTCAATTTTTCGCTGTCAGAACTGAATATCTTTGCAGAACTGTATAAATTCCTTCAAAAGTCCAGATACCTTTTTATCTTTGTGATGCACTATGTAAAATTTACGGTCAAGATTCAGTCCTTCTACCATAACAGGAACAACCTTGCCTTCCCGTATCGTATCTTCGACAAGTCTAAAGGGTATAACCCCAACACCAAGTCCCTTTGCTACAGCAGCTATAATAGCGGTATTGCTGACAGATTCCCATTCAGGTTCCACCTTGAATCCTAACTGTTCGCAGGCCATATCAAACACTCTCCGCACACCACTGTCTTGTTCACGGAGAACAAATCTGTTCTGTCGGAATTCCTCTACAGAAATTATCTGACCATAACTGTAACCACTGTCAGCAGAAGCAAACACAATAAGATGGTCATCCATATATGCTTCTGTTTTTATCAGAGGATTTTTTATTATCCCCTCGCAAAAACCCACATCCAGTTCGTTATCAAGTATCATTTTTTCCAACATATATGTCGGAGCACAAACACCTTTTATTGTGGTTCCGGGATATGCTTCCATAAATGTTTTTGCATATTCAGGCAAAAACATAGCTCCTATGGTAAAAGTTCCTCCAATTCGTATTACCCCCTGCTTATCCCAGTTTTTCATCTCTGTTTCCATATCTTTAAACAACGTTTCTATACTGCTGCAGTACTCTTGCAGGCGTACTCCTGCTGGAGTTATAACCAAACGTCTGTTAATGCGGTCAAACAATCGAACACCGTATTGCTCCTCCAGTTCTTTGATAGCAAGACTTACTGCAGGCTGTGTCATATGCAAATTTTGTGCAGTTTTTGTAGTGCTGTAATTGTTTTCACACAGAATACGAAAAATCTGCAGATGGCGCAAAGTCATAAACTGCCCTCCTATTTATACTTGAAACATTATACTGATAATTTTCAATTTTAGTTTTTTATTAAAAATCAGCCGATATGCATCTTATTTTATCCAAATAGTTTTTATAATGAAATCTTTTCAATAACTGCACTCTAATTTTAAATATTGCAATTATATTATCGCATACTTATATAGGTTTTTCAAATACATATTTATCTTCTACGCTAACACTCAATCGACAGTATTTTCAGTTTCCAATCGGTGAAATTCTTAATTTCTATTCGGTGATATTTTCAATTTTCATTCGGTAATATTTTTACTTTATTCCAAAACTGCACAGATTTTTATTTTTCAACTTTACAATTATAAATAGCAATATTTTTGATATTGCTATTGTTCTAGATTTTTAATTTGATAAGATAATTCGTACGATTTTATCAAATTTACGCTACATAAAAAGGCAGGAGAAATCCTGCCTTTTTATTGCTATAGATATATTTTGATTTTACATATATATTAAAATTATTTGCTGTATGCTGCATTCATAACGCCATCTTCACCGAAAGAGATTACAATGTTAAACTGTTCTGATGTGCCGTCATCATATCGCGCAGTAAACGTTACAGTATCTTCGATATCAGAAAGCGGAGCATCAGGATTATTGTCAAACATATCAACAAGTTCTTCACCAAACATCCAGCCTACACAAAAATTGCCTGTATTGTCTGTTCTGTCTGCATATACATTTTTGTACTCTTCTGCGGAAATTACAAAGTTTTTTCCATACTCATTGAGCTCGCCACCGAAAGAGATATTGTTTATTTCAAGTTCACCAACGCCGTCAAGATTGATTTCAATTTCAGACAGTCTGTCTGCATCAATTCCGCCAAGCATAAAGCTGTTCATATATCCGTAATACACAATTGCATTTTCAGTTGGATGGCATCTGTAACCATAACTTCCCAGGGTTTTATCATCGAAATTCAGATGTTTCTCCATTTCCATAACCATATTTTCCTGAAAAGCATATGCTTCATCTTCGTTCATATTTCTGATGTCTGCCACTTTAAGCATTGCTTTTACAGGCAGCTGTACAGTTGTATCGTCATATACTTCATATACAACCTGCTCCAGTTCTGCTGCTGAAACCACCATAACACCGAAGTTCCCCACGTTTAATGGGCCATCTGTATTGGAAGACGGTGCAAACATACCCCAACCCAGAATCAGTGCAAACGCTGCTGCAACTGACAGAATAGGTTTTAAATATTTATGTGCAAAGCCAGTGCCTCTGCTGGCTGCTGTTGTATCTTTTTTCATAACTGTATCTCCTTTGTATTCTTCAGCTTCCTTAATAAAGCTGTCATCAATATAGTTCATTGCCAATATAAATTTATCCTGTTTCATAAGTATCCCTCCTGCCTCAAAAACTTTTCCAGTCTTTTCCTGCTGTTAAAGAGCATCGACTTAACCTTGCTTTCACTGAAACTGTATTTTGCAGATATCTCTGAAATAGAGTGAAAATACCAGTATCTGAGTATAAAAACATTTCTCGAATCTGCTTTTTCGTTTTTGAGAAATTTATTTATCAACTGTCCCAGTTCCTGAGCAGAAATATCCGCCAGCACAGATTCATCCGCAATTATTTCTCCTATTTCATCAAGGAAAACGGACATTGATGGATTTCGTTTATCAGCCATATTGAATTCCAGCCTTTTCAAAGCTGTATTGCGTGCAGTCTTTGCAATATAAGCCTTGAAATTATCCGGCTTGTTGGGCGGAATACTGTTCCACACCGCCATATATGTATCATTTACACATTCACGGCAATCCTCAGTGTCTGCAAGGATATTTTTCGCGATGGAAAAGCACAGTCGTCTATATTTGTCATCTGTCTCTTTCAGTGCCTGCTCGTCTCTTTTCAAATACAGACTGACAATGTGCAGGTCGTCCATACCATTACCTCCTTTCCTGTTTAAAGGCCTTCTGTTTATATAGTACGGTTTGTTTACGAGTGGTTGCAATTTTATCAAAGTTTTTTATAAATTTGTATGTCAGATTATTTATATATAATATCATTATAAACAATCTCCGTTGCCCTTTGCCTTATATTATTCATCTGTCTTACCCACTCCAGTTGATTTTCGGTTTTAAGCTGTTCTGTGACATTCTCTTTTTCAGCAAGTTGCTTAATCAGTGTTTCGTACAGCTGCTGTGCCTGCA
>JAGBFE010000316.1 GCA_018109965.1 Oscillospiraceae bacterium
ACTATTTGGTTTCTTTACCATAATTTAGCTCACTCCTTATCTATTATTTACCTTTACCGGTTTTACCTTCTTTGCGGATTACGTATTCGCCAACGTATCTGATACCTTTGCCTTTGTATGGTTCTGGTGGACGTTTTTCGCGAACTTCTGCCGCAAACTGACCAACTTTCTGTTTGTCAATACCGATAACTTTGATTTTGTTTGGGTCTGGGCATTCAAATTTGATGCCGTCAGATTCTGGGATGATTACCTGATGTGAGTAACCCAGGTTCATCACAAGGTTTGTACCCTGTTTTGCAACTCTGTAACCAACACCGATAACTTCCAGGTCTTTAGTGAAGCCTTCGGAAACACCTGTAACCATGTTGCTGATAAGTGTTCTTGTCAGACCGTGAAGTGCTTTGGATTCATTTGTGTCATCTGGACGGGAAACTACTACATTGCCGCCTTCAACAGCGATTGCCATTTTAGCGTGGAATGTGGAATCAAGTGTTCCCTTAGGGCCAGCAACTGTAACTTTATTTCCATCAACTGTAACATTTACATTTGCTGGAATAGCGATGGGTTTTCTTCCTATTCTCGACATAACTATTTACCCCCTTACCATACAAAAGCGAGAACTTCGCCGCCCACGTTTTCTTTGCGGGCTTTTTTATCTGTCATAACGCCTTTTGGTGTAGAAATGATAGCTGTACCGATACCTTTCATTACCTTTGGCATATCTTCGCAGCTTGTGTAGATACGAAGACCTGGTTTTGAAACTCTGCGCAGGCCTGTGATTACAGGTGCGTTTGTTTCTGTATATTTCAGTGTGATAGTGATAACACCCTGTTTATCATCTTCTGTCACTGTGTAGCTTTTTACGTAACCTTCTTCAACAAGAATCTGAGCAATAGCTTTTTTCATGTTGGATGCAGGTACGTCAACTGTTGCATGTCTTGCCTGAGAAGCATTTCTGATTCTGGTCAGCAGGTCTGCAATTGGATCAGTGATATTCATATTTGCCTCCTATATTATTTAAAAGTTTTCAATTACCAGCTTGCTTTCTTTACGCCAGGGATTTCGCCTTTGTAAGCGAGTTCTCTGAAGCAGATACGGCAGATGCCGTATTTTCTCAGATAAGCATGTGGTCTGCCACAGATTTTGCATCTGTTGTATGCTCTTGTTGAGTATTTAGGTTCGCGCTGCTGCTTAACCTTCATTGATGTTTTTGCCATTGTTTACTTCCCCCTTCTTAGTTTGCGAATGGAGCGCCAAGAGCTTTGAGCAAAGCTTTTGCTTCTTCATCTGTCTGAGCTGTTGTTACGAATGAGATATCCATACCACGCAGAGCGTCGATTTTATCATATTCGATTTCAGGGAAGATCAGCTGTTCTTTGATACCGAAAGAGTAGTTGCCTCTGCCGTCGAAAGAGTTGCCGTTGATACTGTGGAAGTCTCTTACGCGTGGGAGTGCTACGTTGAACAGTCTGTCAACGAATTCATACATTCTTTCGCCACGAAGTGTAACTTTAACACCGATTGGCATACCTTCACGGAGTTTAAAGTTAGCAACTGATTTTTTTGCTTTACATACGATTGGCTGCTGACCTGTGATTTTTTTGATATCACCAACAACTGCATCGATAACTTTGGAGTTGTCTTTTGCTTCTGAACAACCAACGTTGATTACTACTTTATCCAGTTTTGGAATCTGCATTACACTTTTGTAACCGAACTGCTTCATAAGAGCAGGAGCAACTTCGTTTACATACATTTCTCTGATATTAGACATTTAAAGTTCCTCCTTCTCTCTTAAAGTTCAGCACCGCAGTGCTTGCAAATACGAACTTTTTTGTCGCCTTCAATTTTGTGGCCAACTCTTGTTGCTTTGCCACATTTTGGACATACTGGCATTACTTTGCTTGCGTAGATTGCGCCTTCTGCATCTACGATACCGCCTGTTTCGCCCTGGCGTCTTGGTTTAACATGTTTTCTTACCATGTTAAGACCTTCAACGATAACTTTACCTTCTTTTGGGCTCACAGCGAGAACTTTGCCAGTTTCACCACGGTCTTTACCGCTAATGATTTTAACGGTATCGCCTGTTTTAACATGAACTTTATTCATTATAAATCTCCTTACAGTGATTCTGGTGCAAGGCTCAGGATTTTCAGGTAGCCTTTGTCGCGAAGTTCACGAGCAACAGG
>JAGBFE010000317.1 GCA_018109965.1 Oscillospiraceae bacterium
ATGATTTATGCTCTGGACAAAGTTGCGCCCGGCACTGCAAATGAAGATACTTTGCTCTATGGTGTGGAAGTAAAATTCTACAATATGGAGGTTGAAGTGGATGACAAACTTGAATGCCGCTACAAAGACCTGTATATCATTGGTGACGGCAGCGGCATAACACACTCACTGTCCCACGCTTCTGCAAGCGGCGTGCATGTTGCAAGAAATATTGTTAACAGATAATGTTGCTGCAGATTTGCAGACAGCCACAGATTTTACAGATAAGGCTATATAAAAGCACAAAACCCACCGTTTTCACGGTGGGTTTTATTATTACAGTATATTACAATCCAGAGACATCAGGGAACATAAAATCTCTGCACTGTTTTGAGCGGTACAATATAATTCAACTTTTATACATCTTTTTTGTAGACATATTTATCCATAACATATGCAAAGCCTTTTTCCAGCAAATCATCCCAGAATGCATCACGGTATTCAGGGAATTCAACAGGCTGTGCAAGGCGTTTCTGGTGTTTTTTCTGTTCAGCAAAATCACGCTGTTCAAGGTTTGCTGTTTTTGCCATTTCAGCTGCAAGTTTTTCGCCTTTTGGATTGTTTGTGATAACCACAGACACACCCAGCGGGTTGTATTTTGAAGCATCGTATTCTTCAATGCCCCAGTAGTCAGCAATTGTGATGTCGCCAACGCGGTTAACACTTGTAAATTTGCAGTTTGCACAGGACGGACGTGTGATTGTGCCAACCTTGAAGAACAGGTCATAGAAAATATTGTCTTCGTGGAGAGTGCCGTCATTGTTCACCTCAAAGATAAAACCGCGGTTGGAATTGTCGCGTGTCCATGGGTGAATTTTGCTGCGGAACATAACCTTTGTCATTTTTCCGCCGTATTTGTTTTCCTGATAAGCTTTGTATTCCTGCCAGATAAGCGGGCTTGGAATGCTGTGGCATATAAGGTCGCAGAGATAAAGATTTTCCTCCAGATTGTCAGGAATAAAGCTTTTGAGCCCTGCAATCTGACACGGTGTGCCTGTAAAAAGCACAGTTTTGCCGTTCTGCAAATCGTGTTTTACCTGTTCAAAGCAGCCTTCAAGGTCGCTCTGTGCATATTTGGAAACACGCTGTCTGTCGCGCTGTTTTGTATTGATTGCACGGGAGTGGTAAATGTTGTAATCAGCATCAAAATCTGCACCGTAAACCACGCCGCCCATGCCGAGTATCACATCGCTGATTGTAGTGAAAGCACCGCCCGATGTGGAGTGACGGAGGGCGTCTTCGTCTTTATGTACACAGCTGTAAACTGTCTGTTCAAGAGTGTTTTTCTGACTTTCCGAATTGATGAACGGACACACCACACGGCAGAGATTGCAGTCGACACAAAGCTCGCTGTCGATGACAGGATAAAGAAAACCTTCTCTGTCGGTTTCCATTGTGATAGCGTTCTGTGGGCAGTTGCTCTGGCAGGCTGTGCATCCGCAGCAGTCTTTTTGGGTAAAGTAAACCTGTTCCATAAAAAAAC
>JAGBFE010000318.1 GCA_018109965.1 Oscillospiraceae bacterium
CCTGCTTTACCCTGTGCAACAGCGGAAAGTGCCATTGCAACACCAGCGGAAATGCCAAGACCCAAAAGGAATGCTGGGTCAGCAGTTGAAGATTTCATCTGCTGCATAAGAAGGAAGCCGTAGATTGTCTGTGTAAGAGGAGCACCTGCAAAAACTGTAAGAATGAATGGTGCTACTTTGTTAACCATATAGCATTTTTTCCATGCACCGATTGCTGCCTGACCAGCAGCGCCGATACCAATTGCTGAACCTGTTGCAGCAATACCCATAACCAATGCTGTACCTAAATAACCGAATCCGAAATCCATAATGATTCTCCTTTATAAATAAATTATTCTTCAAATGGTTTAAATTTATGGCCACTCCACGACATACCTAAATGTGAGGAGAATTCCAAGGTGTTAAGTCTGATACCATGAACGATAACAGAAAGTACGTTAAGAATCATGTTGAGACCATGGCCGAACACCAAAAGCACGATAGCAAGTATCATAAACATGAAATTGCCAAACAATGGACCTGCAAGTTCGTTTACAGTTGCAGAAATTGCAGCACCTGCAAGACCTACAGCCCAAAGACGAATGTATGAAACTATATCACTGAAAAGGTTGAAAATACCGAGCAATACAGAAACGATATTTACAAGACTTTCAATTATAGATTTAACAATGCTTCCTTCGTAGTTTGCAAATACAAAGTTAAGCAGGAAGCCTACTGCAACAAATACAATTGCAATTGTACCTACAGGGATACCGCTTATCACAAGACCAAAACTGAATACTTCGCCGCTTACAACAAAGCTGAGTACCAGATAGAACATACCGATAAGTTCTATTGCAGCACCGATATCACCCAATACTTTAAGTGATTTGCGGTTTGTGATAACACATTTGATGTGAGCTATCAGCAGCTGGATAAGTGCAAGCACAAAGCAGAATATCTGCAGGTTTTGTGCAGTTGTAAGACCAACTTTTCCTTCGGTCCAGAACGGATACCAGATTTTATCTGCGTATACATTTGAAATGATAGGAATGGACAGACTTTTAAGCCACTGTGGCAACTGTTCAGGTGTAAGACCAAACCATGTACATGTCAAAGTACCCCAGATAATTGTTGATAAACCGAAAAGACCAACAAGTAAAAACATTGGTGAAACCGGCTTTTTAGCAACAAGTGATTTTACAACCGGTATTGCAGCAACAGCAGTGATTAACAATCCATATCCGCCGTCGCCAAAAATCATTCCGAAGAATATGAGTATAAATGCCAGGAACCAACCCGAAATATCATATTCGTAGTATCCAGGCACAGTGTTGAGGAAGTCTGTAAGAGGATAGATTAAGCTTACAAACTTATTGTTTTTAAGTTTTGTAGGCACATTGTCTTCCTCGGTAGGTTCTTCAACAACAAGTCCCCAGGAATTATCTTTCGCAGCCTGCTCAAAACAAGCAAGGTTTTCTGCTTCGATATATCCTGTAAAATGTGCAACAGACAAGTTTTTGTCTTCATTTTCAGACAATACTTCATCTGTCATACCTGTGGCATAAACTTCAAATTCAATTTCCTTTTCCAATGCTTTAACAGCATTTTTTATGGCTGGAATATATCCTGCATAAGAAACTATTTTTTCATCTATGCCTGCAATTGAAGCAGCCAGACTTTCAAGCTTATCCTTCATTTCTGAAGTGGATAATTTTGGAAGTTCAAATTTATAGTTCTTTATTGCCTGTGCTGTTTCGTTGTCCTCTTCATCCAAAGGACCGATTACAACACATTTAACAGAAGTTTTTGTTGTTCCCAAAGTGATTGTTTTTACACTTTCATCCAAAGCTTCATATTCAGCTTTAGGAATTTCATAAAGTGCAATTTCAATGCCTTTTTCTGCAAGCCAGCTGAACTGTGCCGGGTCAATATCTCCCCAGCTTTCAATTCTGTCAAGTTCTGTATTGAGAGCAATCTGTTCTGACTGATATGTCTTTTTGTCTTCAGCAAGAGCAGTAACTTCTTTTGCTGCAGCAATAGCCTGTTCCTTGGTTGCTTCTATAAATTCTTTGTTTTTCTTTACTTTTTCTTCTATGCTGAAAACACTGTTTTCAAGCATAGTAATCTGCGCTTTAAGCTCGTTAATGCGTTCCCCCGTGCCTTCGGCTATTTCGATATGCATGAGACCCAGTTTGCGAAGCTTTTTAAGCGTTTCAGCTTTTTTATCTCCCAGAATAATGAGAGAAACTTTTTTCATAGGCACAATCATAACGAATATACCTCACTTTCAGACGCTGCGGCATTGCGGTCTGCCACCTTGCGTTTTGAAATTTTGGAACGAACAACAGCATTAACCTGCTGATCTGCCATATAAATAGATATCTTTTTGATGTTCTCCTGTGTTTCAGGGATTTTAACCTTTTCAAACAGGTTTACTCTCTGTGAAGTAGAACGAAGTTCTGCTTCCAGAAGTCTCACCTGCTCGTCCAACACTTCTGCCTCCAGGTCAAGAGACATTGCCTTTTCCATATGGTTTGCAGCAATATCTACCCAAAGTGGAGTTTCGTATAAATCATAATCTCCTCTGGAAAAATCCGCGCCCGCAAAGGTAGGAATTGCAACACCTGCGATGTTGCCCATTCCTTTGCGAATATTGCTTACGGTGATTACTCCATCAGGAAAAGCTTCTTTTTCACCAAAAACAGCAATCCATGAATGGAAGCCTCTTTCAAGGTCTTCCTTTTCTTTTCTTACTGCGTTTGCTTTAGCTTCAATTGTGCGGATTTCCGCCTGAAGCTGTTGTTTTTTAAGTGTCAGAGTAGGCAAATATCTCTGGTACATCTTGAGGGCATCTTTTTGTACCTTTAACTCGTTTTTAGTAAGTTTGATTTTTGCCAAAACTGTTGTCCCCCTTATTTAACAGGCCAGAATTCTTCGATAAGGTCAGATTTGATACCTGTTTCGTCTTTTTCAAAACATTCTGCAAGGATTTTCCAACCCATATCAAGAGATTCTTCAAGTGACATATTAACTGACAAGTCCATAAGTTTGTTTTCGAAAAGTTCGCCGTATTTGAGAAGTTTTTCGTCCCAGCGGCTCATTGCAAAGCCCATGCTCTTCTTTTCGATTGTTTCTTTATAAGCAGAGTACATACGAATCATATTGTCCATAAGAGCTCGATGGTCTTTACGTGTTTTGCTGTTTACGTTCTGTTTAAGACGTGAGAGTGAACCGAATGGTTCAATACGGCCACCTTTAAGGTAGTACTGACCTTCTGTAATATAACCTGTGTTGTCAGGAACCGGATGTGTTACGTCGTCACCAGGCATTGTTGTAACTGCCAGAACTGTAACGGAACCGGATTTGTCAAAGTCAACAGCTTTTTCGTAACGGGAAGCAAGCTGAGAATAAAGGTCACCAGGATAACCACGGTTGGAAGGAACCTGTTCCTGAGTAATAGCGATTTCCTTCATTGCGTCAGCAAAGTTAGTCATATCTGTCAAAAGTACCAATACGTCTTTGTTCTGGAGAGCAAACTGTTCTGCTACTGCAAGGGACATATCAGGAATCATCATACATTCAACAGTTGGGTCAGATGCTGTGTGGATAAACATAACTGTTTTGCTCAAAGCACCGCCCTTTGACAATTCTTCTTTGAAGTAGAGGAAGTCGTCATATTTAAGACCCATACCGCCAAGCACGATAACGTCAGCTTCTGCCTGCATAGCAATACGTGCAAGCAGCTGGTTGTATGGTTCGCCTGAGATTGAGAAGATAGGCAATTTCTGTGAAACAACCAATGTGTTGAACATATCAATCATAGGGATGTTTGTTCTCATCATTCGGTTGGCAAGAATACGTTTTGTAGGGTTAACGGAAGGACCGCCGATAGGTTTCATATTTTCAGTAAGTGCAGGACCTTTGTCTCTTGGTTCGCCTGAACCGTTGAAGATACGTCCAAGCAGGTCTTCGCTGAAAGATACACGCATATCACGACCAAGGAAACGAACTTCGTCACCTGTTGAAACACCTTTACCGCCTGCAAATACCTGAAGGGAAACAACATCACCGTCGATTTTGTTAACTTCTGCAAGAGATTTGCCAAAACGTGTTGTAATCTGAGCCAATTCCTTGTATTTTACATCTTTTGCCTTTACGGTAATAACGTTACCAGTGATAGATTCAATTTTATTAAATACTTTATTCATCGTTACTCACCACCATTTAACAAAAGTTCTGCCTCACGGCTCAAAGCGCCTTTTGCTTCTGCATAAAGTGCATCAATTTCACTTTCTGCTTTTTTGAAGGCGTCGCTTTCAAATTCAGTATAGTTCCAGTCGATAAATCTCTGGCGCATACGGTTGATAAAGCCACGTGCTTCATCTTTGTCTGCCAGTTCATATTCACTGCCAAGAACTGTTACAAGTTTGTCTATAACATAGCGCTGACGCATTCTGCCGCAGTTTGCTTCGATAAGATCAAAGGAGTTCTGCTGCAGATAAACTGCATCAAGCATATCGGATTTAAGATATGTGATATAGTCAGAAAGGCTTGTACCTTCTTCACCAACAACCTTCATCATAGAACCGATTTCGTAACCACGGTAAAGAACTTTTGTACAGTATTCAGATTTTTTAGCATCTACAACACCTGTATATTTTGACCATGAGATAACAGGGTCAATAGCAGGATATTTACGGGCGTCAGAACGTTCACGGGACAAGCCGTGGAAAGCACCAACAACTTTAAGAGTTGCCTGTGTAACCGGTTCTTCAAAGTTACCGCCGGCTGGAGAAACTGTACCACCGATAGTTACAGAACCTGTGCTGCCGTCAGGAAGACGAACATAACCTGCTCTTTCATAGAAAGCAGCAATATAAGACTCGAGATATGCAGGGAATGCTTCTTCACCTGGGATTTCTTCAAGACGACCGGACATTTCACGGAGAGCCTGTGCCCAACGGGATGTGGAGTCAGCCAGAAGCAGAACGTTGAGACCCATCTGACGATAGTATTCAGCAAGAGTTACAGATGTGTAAACTGATGCTTCACGGGATGCAACAGGCATGGAAGATGTGTTACAGATGATGATTGTACGTTCCATAAGAGAACGGCCTGTTTTTGGGTCGATAAGTTCAGGGAATTCTGTAAGTGTTTCAACAACTTCACCTGCACGTTCACCACAAGCAGCGATGATAACGATGTCAACGTCAGCATATTTGGATGTTGTGTGCTGAAGAACTGTTTTGCCTGCACCGAAAGGACCTGGGATACAGTAAGTACCGCCTTTTGTTACAGGGAAGAATGTATCGATAAGACGAACCTTTGTTTCCATTGTTTCAACAGGTTTAAGTCTTTCGCTGTAACATGTAACTGCACGTTTTACAGGCCATTTGAATGACATTGTAAGTGGAATTTCACGTCCACGTTCGTCTGTTACTACTGCTACAGTTTCATTGATAGTATATTCGCCTTTTTCTGCGATGGATTTGATTGTGTAGTTGCCAAGCAGGTTGAATGGGATAAAGATTTTGTGTACAAAAGAACCTTCCGGAACTGTACCAAAATATTCGCCTGCACGCAATGTTTCGCCAACTTTTGCTGTAGGTGTGAATTCCCATTTTTTCTCGGAATTAAGTGCTTCTGCGTAAACACCTCTTTCAAGGAACCAGCCAGCCTGTTCAGCCAGAACAGGAAGCGGGTTCTGAAGTCCGTCGTATACCTGACCAAGCAAGCCAGGACCAAGCTGTGCAGACAGCATATCGCCGGTGAATTCAACTTCATCACCGCACTTAATGCCGTTTGTCATTTCATATACCTGTATCTGTGCGATATTTCCGCGAATACGGATAACTTCGCTTTTAAGCGCAGTGCCATCTACTTTAACAAAACAAATTTCGTTCATGGAAACATTGTTTTCAAATTCGACAGACACCAAGTTACCGTTTACGCTTACAACTTTGCCAATATTTGCTGTCATTGAATAGCCTCCAACCTATCTCCATTCATAATGGAGTTATAAATATTTTTGTATGCGGCTTCTCCGATATCCGCATTAAACTGTCTCATACGTAAAATCAGTTTCAATTTGAGTCCGTAATAATATACAGCATCTTCTGAAAAGGAATCCAAAGGTCTGAGTGTTTCCAGAAAATCCATACGATAACGGTTAAGCAGTTTTTCTGCTTCCAGAGGGCTTTCTGAATCTACTGCTGTACGTGCCACCTTCATCAAATCAACAGAAAAGCTTTTGTTTTCTGTATCATATGTCTTTTTCATTTTGTCAGCACGGGCTTTTGCAAGAGCCAGACGCAGCTCACGTTCACCGTTGTTCCACGCTTCAATCAATGCTGATTTTGTTTCTTCATTGAATCTTGAAGGTGCAAGTGTAAGTTTGCTGAGCTCGCTCTGTGCCTTTTGGCCTAAAAAACGTCCGCAAAGGTCCAGAAAACGTTCCTCTGTAATAGGAACTGCCACATTTTCATTGATACCATCCAAAGATGGCAGCTGTGACATAAAATAATATTCAGCCATAATTATTCTGCCTCTTTCAGAATTGCCGTTACTTTAGGGCTGAGATAGTTTGACAGCATATCTACAACCGCTTCAGAAGAGTAATCATAATAAGCTCCACCATTGTTAACGGCAATACGGAATCCTCCGTCAAAATTATCGTTTGCTTTAAGTGTAATACCTTTTGTCATTTTTTCTTTAAGACCTGCAAGCAATGTGTCTTCAAGTGCTTTAAGATCTTCACTGTTCAGGATAACAGAGATGTCATCAGCATCCGGTTTGTTAGCCCAGCCTTCAACAGCTTTTACAACAAGCTGTGCAAAAGATTCTGATGAATAAACTGCTGTTACATTTTCGCTTACAATAGCTTTAAGCTCTTTTGTAACACTTTCTCTGAAAGAAATAAGCAAATTGCGTCCTGCCTGGCGAATAGCGTCTTCGCTGGATTTCACCATTCTGTCGTTTTCATTTTTTGCATTGATCAGGATTTTCTCTGCTTCTGACTTTGCATCTGCAATGATTTTTTCTGCTTCTGCTTTTGCAGCCTTAAGCACAGATTCCGCTTCAACAGCAGCCGCTTCTACACCATCTCTTTTAATCTGATCTATGAGTGCCTGCAATTGTATTTCCATAATGCATTCTCCTTTTTTTATTTTAATTTTAATAATTACTATAATTATAATTCCGGACAAATGATTATCATAACAAAACATTTATACGGATTAATAACAATGTCATTTTCTGCAAATATCCAATTGACAAATCATCTTTTTATAAAGATTATATAACAGCTTTTATCGCGTGGTTTTGCAGTCTACCATAAAAAATATTTTACCTTAAAAATTCCAGTATGTCTACTGTTTTTTACAAATTACTGAATATTTTATAACAAAAAATTATTAAAATTATACTTTTATAATATAATAATTTTTAACAAAAAACATAATATTAATTCCATGTTTAAAAACATTATCTTTCATATCATAAAATAATTCTATATGTAAAATTATTTCAGGCTTTAAGTGCTGGAATATAAAAAAGGCTGACTCATAAGAGCCAGCCTTTAAATTGCAAATTGATGTAATCAGATTAAACCAATACACCCATAAATACGCCGCAGAATACAAGTGCAACGATTGTCATCAATTTGATGAGGATGTTGATAGATGGACCTGATGTATCTTTGAATGGGTCACCAACTGTATCGCCGATAACTGCTGCTGCATGAGCATCGCTGCCTTTGCCGCCGTGGTTGCCGTTTTCGATGTATTTTTTAGCGTTGTCCCATGCGCCACCAGCGTTGGACATGAAGATAGCCATAAGAACACCTGTTACGAGGGAACCAGCAAGCATACCGCCAACTGCTTCGTAACCGAAGAGGAAACCTACGATAACTGGAGCTGCAACTGCCATGATACCAGGAACGAGCATTTCTTTGAGAGCTGCTGTTGTGGAGATAGCAACGCAGGATTTGTAGTCAGGTTTGCCTGTACCTTCGAGGATACCAGGAATTGTTCTGAACTGACGACGAACTTCTTCGATCATGGAGTAAGCTGCTTTGGAAACAGATTCCATTGTGAATGCGGAGAAGAGGAATGGAAGCATACCACCGATGAAGAGACCGATGATTGTTGTTGGGTTAAGAAGGTCGATAGCTGTGAGCTGAACTGCTTCTGCGTAGGAAACGAAGAGAGCAAGAGCTGTCAAAGCTGCGGAACCGATAGCAAAACCTTTACCGATAGCTGCTGTTGTGTTACCAACTGCGTCAAGGCTGTCTGTGATTTCACGAACGGATTCGTCAAGACCGGACATTTCTGCGATACCGCCAGCATTGTCGGAGATTGGGCCGTAAGCGTCAACAGCAACAGTGATACCTGTTGTGGAGAGCATACCTACAGCTGCAAGAGCAATACCGTAAAGACCACAGAATTTAAATGCGAAGAAGATACCAACGCAGATAAGAATGATTGGAACTGCTGTAGACATCATACCTACTGCAAGACCGGAGATAATTGTTGTAGCAGGACCTGTTTCGGACTGTTCAGCAATTTTCTTAACGGATTTGTAGTCACCGGATGTGTAGATTTCTGTAAC
>JAGBFE010000319.1 GCA_018109965.1 Oscillospiraceae bacterium
GATGCATTGGAAAAGGTAACAATAAGCAATCTGTCTGCAGGGGTTTTATTATCTTCATCAAGGAGCATACGCAGTGCTTTTTCAACCAGCACGGTAGTTTTGCCGCTGCCTGCTGCTGCCGAAAGCACCGTCAGTGTGCCGTCAGCTTCAATGGCACGCAGCTGCTGTTCAGTCCATTGTCTTTCAGCCATTCTGCTCATCCCCTTTCACTCTGAATTCTGCTTTTTGTCTTGGCCTTATGCGGTCAAATTCCTGGCATATCGGGCGGTAGCCACACCATTCACAGCTGGTGCGTTCACCACCAAGGTCCATTGGCAGGTTATCAAACTGCCCTGCATAAACCGCCTGTGCCATCTCTTTTATTTTGTCTTTGGAATGTTCCATAATTGCGTGGAACATTTTTTCGTCCACAATTTCGCTGCCTGTGACTTTTTTGAGTTTTTCGTCACCTTGTATCACGCCAAAACGGCCAAGGCACTCATTGTCAAAGCCCTCGGAAACCGTGCGGCTGTCAACCGCCATACCCACAGGTGTGTACAGACTGCCATCCTCGTCAAATCTGAAGGCAGCATCACTTGGCTGATACATAACCGCTGCAGGCACAGGGTTTTGCACAAAGCCGTCACTCTGTGTAACACTGCCTATGTACAGCAGAAGCTGGCTGGACAAACCATTGTATACATCCTCAAGGCTGAACTTTTTGGTGCCCGTTTTGTAGTCCACAATTCTGATATAGTTCCTGCCGTCCTTTTCCATTGTGTCAATGCGGTCGCAAACACCCACAACGCTGACACGGCTGCCGTCATCAAGGGTGATGGTGAGCGGTTTTATATCGCTGTCAAAAGAAATATTTTTTTCAAAAGCAATGGGGCGGAACTGCGATGCTTTTTGCTCTGAGTGCATATACTGCAGCAGCTGCAGTGCATTTTGCTGCATATTGTCACTTAACGATGCAAAACGTGCGGTGTCGCGCACCTGCTGAGGATAGTTGTGCTGCAGGTAGCTGCTGACAATCTGTTTTGTTTCCGCTTCAATTTCTTCCCACGGGGTTTTGTAGTAATCCCCTTTGTATTTTTCCAGCACCTGCTGCGCTACAGTGTGCAGATAATCCCCTGCTTCACGCTGGGTCAGCTGTGCCTTTTCCAGCGGATAGATTCTGAACAGATTGCGGATAAGATATCCGAATGAGCATTTAAAATAGCTCTCCGCCGCTGTTGGAGATATAATCATATGATTTCCCACAAGCTGTTTTAAATTTTCAAGATTTTTTATTTCAAAGCAGCGGGAAGACAAATCGGGGATATCTATGCCAAGCTGTGACAGTATTTCTTCTCCCTGTTTACCTTTTGTTTCGCTGATATACTGCACAAAAAAGTCAGGAGTAAGGCAATAATCCTCAACCGCAAGTGTGCATTTGTCAAGGCCAAGGGCATCCTTTATTCCTTCAATTTCTGCTGACAGGATTTCCTGGCTGTCGATATTTTTTTCGGCACAGGAAACAAACAGCTTTTCCCTTGCTGTTGTCATCGTTTTGTAGAAATACAGATTTTCAAAGGCAAACCGCTGTGCAAAATCGCGGCTGAGAGTACAGTCGTTGTTCTTTAAATATTCAAGGTCTGCCGATGACAGAATTCCGCTGTCCGAAACAAGTGACGGAAATATGTCCTGCCCTGCACCAAGGACAAAAACAACCTTTACGCTGTCGGTTTTCATACGCTGCGGGGTGGAAATCATCACACAGTCCTGTGTCTGGGGTGCAAAACCGATTTCGGTGCCCTGCACCATAAGCATAAACAGCTCGCTAAGCTCGGCAGGTTTCATGACCATAGTGCCGCAGATGCGGTAGAGCTCGTTTATACAGTCAATCACTGTTTCCCACTGGCGTACAAACAGGTCGGATTTTTCCTTGTCGGCTGACTGTTCAATCAACTGTACAAGTATCTCTTCGCTTTTCAGCTGTGTCACGATGTCATACATTGCAGTGAGTATCTGTTCGCCTGTAGTGTCCTTTTGCTGCAAAAACGGAGCAAAAATGCGGTTTATCCCTTTTACAAGGCTGTTGATTTTTACAAGAGTTTCATCATCTTCGTCCAGCACCTCGCCGTCAGAGATTTTGCCGTACGGCAATGTGAACCGTTGTGACCAGTCAAGCTGCTGGCCCTGCCAGATGTATATATAGTTTTCAAGCAGGTCAATACTTTCGGCATCAAAGCAGGTCAGCTGTGTTTTGAGCAAAGGCAGCACAGTGCTGCTGTTCACGCCTTTGTCCATAACTTCCAGCACATTTTTAAACAGCACAACAGGGGCTGATGCAACAATTATTCTGTTCTGGTCGATAAAATAAGGTATCTGTGCAAGGGACAGACTTTCCTGCAGCTGATGTTCATATTTTTCTATCTGCGGGCAGACAATGACAATATCATCATAGCTGTAGCCGCTTTTTACAAGGTTATTGATTTTTGCCGCAGCAAAGCTGACCTCCTCAAACTGTGTAGGAAAAGCTGTGACAAAAGCATTGTCCTTTTCATCATCCTGTTCAAGAGGCTTTGACAGCAAAAAGTTGTCTATATTGCGCAGTGTTGCGTTGGCAAAACGGTACTGGCACTCCATCTTTTCCGCCGCTGCTGCCTGCACACCCAGTTTTTTTGCAAGGGCAATCAGCTTTGCAGCTGTATTTGCAGTGTAGCTTAACGGATGTGTGCCGTTTGTATTGTCAAACACACGGTCGGCTGTAAGGGAAATATATACATCCTCCGCCATAAGCAGCATACGGCCGATAATTGCATACTGCCCGTGTGTAAAGCTTTCGAACCCGTCAATAAAAATCTGTGTTTTTTCGGTGTAGCTGACAGGCAGTGACTGGCCAAGCTGCAGATACAGCTGTTCCATATCGTTGCCGCTGTCGGTCATATTGGCACTGTATTGGCTGTATATGAGGGAAATGTCTTTAAGCTTTGAATTTATCTGCGGTGCTGCCTGGGCAAGTGTAAAAAGCTGTGTGCCGTCAATGCCGTTGCGTTTAAAATCTTCAAACAGACGGCACAGCTCATAAGAAAAAGTCACGTTGTGGCGCTGGTTTGCAAAGCTCTGCAGCTGTCTGTAAACCGACTGCATACTTTTTTGTGCAATAACCGCCTTGCCTGCATCGGTGAGTACGGCAGGGGGCACTTTGCCTGCCTCGCTGTAAACATCCCGCAGCAGAGAGGTAAAGCTGAACACGCTGACAAAACCAAAGCTGCTTTTTTCAAGGGCTGAAAAAATTTCGGCTTCGGCGGTTTTGCTGAACTGTTCGGGAACTATAAGTATGCTTTTCTGTTCGTTTTTGGCATTTTCCAGTATTTTCTGTTTTATATGCTCACTTTTGCCCGTACCTGCGGTACCTGTTATCAGCTTTAGCATTTTTGTCCTCCATTTGCGGTCTTTTAATTAAGTTATTATATCATATTCCGATTATATTTTAAACAAACAATGGCACAAAAATATGTATTGTCAGTTTGTGGCACAGACACCAACATTGCAACGCATAGCATGATTTGTTATAATTTGTTAAACACTCTTTACAGGAGGAACAGATGAAAAAATATTTAGGATATATCCCTGCAGTATTTTTTATTGCATTTTATCTGCTTTCAGGTCTTACAGGAACAGGTATGGTCTTGTCACTTGTTTTAGCCTGGGGCGGCTGTTTTCTGATTGCTGCTGTGCTTTTGCACAAAGGCATCTTCTGGGGCGGCATATTGGGTACACTGCCCGCACTGCATGCAATTTATACAGGCAGTGGAACAGCAATTGTAATCATAATTGCCGTATACTATATAATTATCAGCATTTATCTGTTCAGAAGCAGAGACAAGGATTCAAAAGCTTTGACAAAACAGGAAATCGGCGCGTTCTTTACCAATGTTGTGCTTACTGTAATTGTATTGATACTGTGTGCATATGTTGCTGTTATCGGCGGTATGATTCTTATGGCAAGCGGTGTACATTACATATTGGCATATGCAGGCATGCTTGTGCTTCCCACATTGCTGCTGCCGCTGATATGGCTGAAAAACCGAAAAAAATTTCTGTCTGCATGGAGCAAAGCAGCACTGATATATCTTGTTGTACTGTTTGGCAACTATGCCTATGAAAAATACGATGCAAGCATAACGGTCAATACTGCGCCAAACATCAATGTATATGAATATCTGCCTTTTGATGAAAATTCAAAAATTGTAAAAACTGACAGCAGCACACTTAAACTATCCGACAATCTGCCAAAAATTGACGGTGCTGCAGCACTTTTCCCCGTTTATTCTGCATTTGTAAATGCAGTTTATCCCGAAACCACAGAACTGCACGACGGAGTTTTTGAATACAACAATACCCCAGGCGGATATTGGAATTTAGCCGAAAAGAATACCGATATTTTTATCGGAGTTTATCCGTCCGAAGAACAAAAAGCCTATGCGGAACAACGCAACACAACCTTTGTGTATACACCAATCGGTACTGAAGCATTTGTTTTCTTTGTTCACAAAGATAATCCAATCGACAATCTGACAACCGAACAGATAAAAGGAATTTATTCAGGTGAGATAACCAACTGGAAACAGGTTGGCGGCAAAAACGAGAAAATCGCCGCATTCCAGCGCAATGAGGGCAGCGGCAGCCAGAGTATGCTGATACGTTTTATGGGAGATACCCCTGTTATGGAAGCCCCTTCTGAACTGGTAAACGATATGATGTCGGGCATAGTTGAAAGGGTTTCAAACTACCGCAGCAAGTCCAATTCCATTGGTTTTTCTTTCAGATATTATATCGAAGGTATCATAAAAAACCCCGATATAAAGATGCTTTCCATCGACGGTGTTGCCCCTACCGCAGAAAACATCAAAAACGGCAGTTACCCCATTGTTACTCCGATTTATGCGGTAACCTATGAAGAAAACACCAACGAAAATGTTGACAGACTGCTGCAGTGGATTTTGTCCAAAGAAGGACAGCACATTATTGAGGCAACAGGTTATGTAAGTGTTGCAGACTGATGCACTGCATTTTCTGTAACAGCACACCTTGCAGATTGTCTGAACAATAAAACATAAACCCATTTTCTGACACAAAAAATATACCCACCAAATCACTTTGCGGTGTGATATGCACCCCAAAAGTTAGACACTTTTGGGGTGCATATCATACACTGCGATGTGTATTGCCGGGTATTTATGTTTTCTTATCGGGATATTGTTTTCCTGATATAAATATTTATTTTTCGCCGTAGTACATATAAAGCTGGCAAGGAATCATGCCGTTGTACAGCTTGCGGCGTTTGTTTGCCTTTTTGCCAAAATTGTTTTCAAATTCGGCATCAGCTGTGATGATGTAGCTTGCTTTGACAGGGTTCTGTTCAAGACGGCGGGAAAGTGTTTTTTCCAGCAGAGCTGCAGTTTCGATGTCGCCGAGACGTTCACCGTACGGCGGATTTGTGATAACCACGCTGTCCTCCTGTGGTGAAAATGCTTTTACATCAGCAGAATGAAAGCTGATTACACCGCCAACGCCTGCTTTTTGTGCATTCTGTTTTGCAATTTCCAGCACAAACGGGTCGATGTCAAAGCCATATGCCTTAAACTGAACATCGCGGTTAATTGCTTCGCGTGCTTTGCGGCGTTCTTCTTCCCATACTTCCTTTGGAATAAAGGAATATTCTTCCGCTGCAAAACGGCGTTTTAAACCAGGTGCAATGTTGAGTGCTTTCTGTGCTGCTTCGATAAGCAGTGTGCCGCTGCCGCAGAACGGGTCCTGAATAACACTGTCACCGCGCACACGGGCAAAATCAACAATGGCTGCAGCCAGAGTTTCCTTGATTGGTGCTTCACCGCTGTTGCGGCGGTAACCGCGCTTGTGCAGGCCATCGCCCGATGTGTCAAGCATAACAGAAACAATATCTTTTCGCAATGCAACACGCACCTTGTAAAGATTGCCTGTTTCGGGCAGGATTTTTGTGTTGTGACCTGCCTTGAGGCTTTCAACAATAGCTTTTTTTACTATTTTCTGGCAGGCAGGCACACTGGAAAGTGTGCTTGACAGGGATGAACCTTTGACAGGGAACTGTGCATCCTTTGGCATAAGTGCCGCCCAGTTGATGGATTTTACGCCGTCAAACAGCTCATCAAAGGTTTTTGCCTTGAATTCTTTAAGCAGAATAACAACCCTTTCAGCTGTTCTCAGATTTATATTTGCCGCTGCAATGATGTGTTCGTCACCTTTGAAGGTAACTTTGCCGTCGGTAACAACCACATCGGTTGCTCCAAGCTTTTTCACCTCGTAGCTGAGTACCGATTCGGTACCGAAATAACAAGGTGCAATAAGTGTGTATTGCATTTATAACTCTCTTTCTTTGTGAAGGGGTATTGCCTGCAGCCGCACCTTCAGCGACACAGCAATATCCGTGTATATCTTAAAAATAGGGCTCCGAAAACGGAGCCCTTATATTATATTAGTTTATTCCGGTAAAAGCAAGCCGTATTTGCCGTCTTTGCGTTTATAAACTACGTTGATTTCGCCTGTTACAACATCTTTGAACATAAAGAAGGAGTGGTCAAGCATATTCATTTCCAGAATAGCATCATCTACTGTCTGTGGTTCAAGATTAAACACTTTTTTACGAACGATTTCGTATTCTTCTTCCTCAACTTCTCCGGCAGGGAGAACAGGGAGTTCTTCATACTTGTAAGCATTGCCTTTGTGTTTTCTGGAAATTTTGCTCTTGTTTTTTACAATCAGAGATTCCAGTTTTTCAACTGCTTCTTCAAGTGCAAGTTCCATTGATGGAGCACTTTTTTCGCTGCGGAAATATGCTGCACGGTCTTTGATTGCAATTTCAACTGTCTGCCAGTCCTTTTCTACAGTTACAGTTACTGCTGCCTGTACTTCTGCAGGGAAGAACTTATCAAGTTTGCCCAGTTTTTCCTCCACTAAACTCAAGAAATTTGGTTTCAAGTTAACTTTTCTGCCAGTTGTTGTGATTTTCATATACTGTACCTCCTGAGGTGAAGCTTGATACCTAAGTATCTTGTAAGTATTTTAGCATACTGCACATATATTTTCAACAAGTTTATTTGTATTTTTAGCAAATCCACCTATTAAAATTTATATTTTTAACTTTACAGCATTCGACAGTCTTTGCAGCTTTGGTATGATAAGATATAGTCACAAAGATAATTCCGCTTTCAGGCTGAGCGGATTGTCTTGCATTTCCTCATATACTTTTTCTCTTGCAAAAAACCGTTGTGAAACGGTTTTTTTGCTTTTCTTATAAAAAAACGGTAAAACCGACACTCTTACAAAGCAAAATGTCATCCTGAGCAATGCGAAGGATCTCTATGTTTTATCGAACCATTAACAATCGTTCTTTGTTTAAACCGAGAGATTCTTCGTCACTTCCGTTCCTCAGAATGACGTATTTTTAACTTAATTATACTATCTGCACAGCTAACTGATATTGATTTGCTTTTTTCAGTCTTTCGGATAAGGCATATCCTGTGGCAAGCCGAGAATATAATCTGCCGAAACTTTATAAAGACGGCAGAACTGTGCCAATGTCTCTGGCTCAATTTTTCTATTTTCATTTTCAAATCTCGAAATTGCCGAATGTGACATATTCATTATCTGCCCTACTTGGACAAGTGTCATTTTATTGGCTTTTCTTGCTTTACGCAATCTTTCACCGTACATAGTTCCACCCCTTTTGTACCATATTAGCACATTTTACAAATCTAAATGTGACATTTTGTCAACTTTAATCATTGTGACAATTTGGCACATTTGCTATAATATATAAAAAAGGAGGTAAACTGCTATGTTTCTTGTAAAATCTGATTATATTGACGAACTTATGCAGATATCACGGCAGATATGCATTTTTACATATCTGCAAAGTCTTGTTCAGTACGATATAGACAACCATATTGTAACAACAGGCAATTATCATCTGCCACAGACCGAAGTCCTGTATTTTATTACAGACAATCAGGAAAACTGTGCCGCAGAACTGCGCAATATTTTGTACCGCAACGATTTTATACAACCTGTGCAACAATAAAAATAAGGCACATCGGGAACCCGATGTGCCTTTGCTGTTATAAAAATTATTCGCCCTGAATATCCTTGAAAATCTTTTCGTTAGGATTTGCATAGCCAAGTCTCTGGCGGGCAATGCGCTCGATATAATCTTCCTCGTCTTCAAATTCCAGCATACGTTCAATATCCTGTGTTTCCAGCTGTATTTTCTGCTGCTGTGTTTCCAGTATTGCAAGCTGCTGTTTTTTGGTCATCAGGTCAAACTGAGCGCTGATAAGGCTGACGGAAAGATATGCCACGGCGCAGATAACTGCGATAATTTTTATGTTGAAAAACTTTTTCATATCTTACCATCCCCTTTCCGCTTATAATTTTGGTATTATAAATTATATAACAATTCTTCTTCCCTTTGCAAGTGGTCATTTTTTGGTTCAGACTGTCCTGATTTGTTTTTTCTTTGTCTTTTTTCAACACAACCACAAATTATTGTTGAAATCTTTTTAAAGCAACACAACATCTTGTTTTTTAAAAATTTTAAAAATTTTTCAGAAATTTTGTGGAAAAATGTGGAAAATTTGAAAGGAAAGCAAAAAAAACCAAGCAAACAGCCTGCAACGTGATAAATTCTGATAACGGGATAGTTGGTAAAGGAAATTACATAGCTGAATACAGTAACCGCAAATATAAAGCTGACAAGCATATCTTTTATAAGTACAGGTATTTTGCCTTTGTAAAAAAACACCGACAGCAGCTGATTTACAAAACCCACCGCAAAACCTGCACCAAGGCTGAAAACAAAATCCTGCACAGCAAACCAATAGTTTATGCTTTCAAAAATCATCGCAGCAGTCTGGCAATGCCCTTTTCGCTTTTGCCCCTGTCCCTGCTATACTGCAAAAAATCAATATCCCCTGTCAGCTGCAGTGTTTTGCCGCTGGTGCTTATTTCCCCTGCAACAAGATTGTGTCCCGAAACTGTCAGCCTTCCGTAGTCAGTTTTAAGCACCACCTTGTATTCATCATATGCCACCACCTGTGTGACCCCTGTTATCTTTAAATCCCTGCGGTTTTCCATTGTGATTATATGTTCAGACAAAATTTTATCGGTCATATATTACACCCCTTTGTGCAGTATATGACCGATATTGTTTGATTATTCTATTACTGTGTACATTTCTCTTGCGCCGTCTTTTGTGTTTACATTGTCAACGCTGAGAACCTTTACCTTTACTGGTGCTGTGCCGAACATAATTTCGATTTCATCGCCGATTTTAACCTGATAGGAAGCTTTTACTTCGCGGCCGTTCACACTTATTCTGCCTGCGTCTGCAACTTCGTTTGCAACAGTGCGGCGTTTGATAAGACGTGAAACCTTTAAAAATTTGTCAATGCGCATTGTGACTCTCCTTTGCAAAAAAGCCGATATCTGACGATACCGGCTTTTGAGTGCTTTGATTTCAATTATTTAGCAACTGCTTCTTTAAGAGCTTTGCCTGCTTTGAAAACCGGTGCTTTGCTTGCAGGGATTTTCATTGCTTCGCCGTTTCTTGGGTTGTGGCCCATTCTTTCTGCTCTTTCTTTAACTTCAAATGTACCAAAACCTGTCAAAGAAACTTTTTCGCCTTTTACGAGTTCGTCTGTGATTGTGCCAAGAACTGCAGATACTGCAACTTCAGCATCTTTTTTTGTGAGGCCTGTCTGTTCTGCAACTTTTGCAATCAAATCTGTTTTTGTCATTTTATATCCTCCTTATTGCCATAGCTCTGTTTAAAGTATGGCAAAGAAATTCGTTTTTTACTCTTATGGCACAAGAGCAAGTAACATTTTACCAAAACAGCATGAGATTTGCAATATATTTTTTAACTATTTAAGGCTGTTTACCATCGATTTTTTTGTACAAATCGAGCATTTTTGCATTTTGCAGACCAAGGACTTCCTCGGCATCATTTTTTGTTGCACCTGCAAGGGCAACCGCATTGTACAGCAGCATGCCTAAAGCCTCACCGCAGTCTTCGCCTTTTTCAATTTTTGCAGTTATATCATCAAGTGCTGTGTGCAGCTGTGCTGCTGTTTTTGCGGCGTCGTGTTCAATAATACCGCCTGCTGCAGCACGCTTTTGCAGTTTTTGTGCATACATAAGTGCAGGAAAACTTTTTGGCACTGCATCCAGTGTTTCGCTCAC
>JAGBFE010000320.1 GCA_018109965.1 Oscillospiraceae bacterium
AATGATAATAGAAATACCTGAACACGATGAAACATATTACGAATTTAAAGAGATAACAGAAAACCCGATAATCCTTGACTTTTCAAAATGCAGATACTGGTCAGAGGTGCACCTTTTGTTAAAGGAAAAATTCGGTTTCCCTGAATACTACGGAGAAAACTGGGATGCTTTGTGGGATTGCCTGCGTGATATGTTTGATGAAGATAGTTATGAAATTCATATTTATGGATATAATTCAATGCCGCAAAAATGGCAGGATGAATGTGTAAAAATGCTGGAAATTTTTGAAAGAGTGCATAACGAAACACCAAATTTTTCATACAAAATTATAAACTGACAAAAAATAAGATAGAAAAATCTGAACTCTTATATTTTGAGTTCAGTTTTTTTTATTCAATTTTCTATTTTAAACACAACATATATTGTACCTGCAAAAACTTTTCAACAACATATCCGCAAAATGTGGAAAAATGCGGAAAATGCTTTATATCACTCACTTTTTTGTAAAAAATTTTCCTTGACAATTTACCTTTGTTTATTATATACTGTTAATTCGTAGGGGTATGTTATCCCTTTTTAATCAGTCGGCAGCGGCGCAACAGGGCGCTGTTTGCATATAAAAAATCTAACAGGAGGACAATCAAATGAAAAGAACTTACCAGCCAAAAAAACGCTCCCGTGCAAAAGTTCACGGTTTCCTTGGCAGAATGGCATCTAAAAACGGCAGAAAAGTTATTGCTGCAAGAAGAAAAAAAGGCAGAGCAAAATTAGCTGTTTAATTTATCGTTAAAGAGAAATTTGTTGTTCCAATTCCTTGGATATAGTTAAAAACGGACCACCGGCACAGTGCTTGTTTTATATAGCGGCCATCAGGGTGGTCTTTGTTTCTATATAACAGGTTAAAACAACAAAGGGAAACGCAAATGAAATTAAAAGCAGTAAACAACAACAGAGAATTCTTACGCGCTTACAAACGGGGCAAGGGTTTTGTGGACAGCCTTGTTGTTATGTATGTCATCAAAAACCGTTACGGTTTTACACGTTTTGGCATCACAAGCAGCAAAAAGGTTGGCAATGCGGTCAGACGCAACCGTGCCCGCCGTGTTATCCGCCAGAGCGTGCGCAACATCGGTTTTGATATGACACAAGGTTACGATATTATCCTTGTTGCCCGTGCAAAAACCGCATATGTAAAACAGCAGCAGGTGGAAGCCCAGCTGAGAAATCTCGCAAAACAGGCAGGCCTTATCGAAAATGATTAAAAAGATTTTTATATTGCCGATACGGTTTTATCAGAAATTTATCTCGCCTGCACTGGGTGACCGCTGCAGATTTTACCCCACCTGCTCCAGCTATATGATTGAAGCAATACAGATTCACGGGGTTATCAAGGGCATTTTGCTTGGCACATGGCGCATTCTGCGCTGCAACCCTTTCTGCAAAGGCGGCATCGACCCTGTCCCGCCAAAAGGCAAATGGACAAACAAAAACTAAACAAAGGGCAATTAAGTGTTTATATATCCGATTGCACGGAAAACAGCAGTTTGTCATTCTGAGGCATATGTGCCGAAGAATCTCACGGTTTGATGAAACAAGATGTATATAAGGCATCCACCTCATCGGTCATCTTTGGTTACAGCTTCCTGTCAAGGCGCAGCCAGGACAACCTTTCACATAGGTTCAGAGTGACAAAACATCACAACAGTTATTTCACATTGCCCACACAAGCTACAAAAACCCGGAGGACAAAACAAATGGGTGTAATTTTTGACATCTTTGCAATACCACTTGGTTGGTTATTGAAATTTATCTACGACTTTGTAGGTAACTACGGTGTGTCACTTATCCTTTTCACACTGGTAACAAAAATCATTCTGTTCCCACTTTCCTGGAAACAGAAAAAATCTTCCATCAAAATGGCTGCATTCCAGCCAATGATGAACGACATCAACAAAAAATACGCTAATAACCCACAGAAACGTCAGGAAGAACTTGTGCGTCTCCAGCAGGAAAACGGTATCTCCGCTTCTGCAGGCTGTCTGCCAATTCTCATCCAGATGCCAATTCTCTTTGGTCTTATCAACGTTATCTACGAACCACTGCGTCACCTTGCAAGAATTCCTGTAGAAGCTATTGACCAGGCAAAAGAGGTTGTAAAAGGTCTTGGTATCGAACTTTCAAGATACTCACCACAGTCCACAATCCTTACAACAGTAAGAAGCAACCCTGATGCATTCAAAGGCATTTTTGAAGCTGAACAGATTGCTTTCTGCCAGGAAATCAACATGTCATTCCTTGGCATTGACCTTACAGCAATCCCTGACATCAAACACATCAGCATTCTGTGGATTGTTCCAATCCTTTCTGTTGTATTCATGCTTGTACAGCAGGTTGTAATGACAAAACTCAACGGCCAGAAAATGGAAGGTGTGATGAGATGGATGCCTATCTACATGGGCGTTATGTTCGGTTACATCTCCTTCGTAATCCCAACAGGTGTATCTATCTACTGGATTTTCTCCAGCGTATTTGGTATCCTTCAGGAATTTGTTCTCAGAATTTTCTTTGACCCAGACAAGGAAAAAGCAAAAGTTGAAGAACAGATGAGAGAAGCACGCAAAAAATCAAAAGCTGCAAAAAACGGCAAGGCAATCCCTGACAAGGACGGCAAAATGACAGCCAGCCAGGCAGAACTTGCAAAAAGACGTCTCGAAGCAGCACGCAAAGCAGCACAGGAAAAATACGGAGAATAAGCAATGAGAGAAATTATCAAACAGGCTTCCACTGTTGACGAAGCAATTGAACTTGCTCTCATAGAACTTAACCTTACAAGAGAACAGGTTACTTGCGAAGTTCTGGAATATCCTGAAAAAAGATTTTTCTTCAAAAAACCTGCAAAGGTAAAGGTTTGCGAAATCGAAGAAGAATTCAGCGTTAAAGACCTTTTTGAAGAACCAAAAGCTGAGCCTAAAAAAGCTGAACCAAAAGCAGAAAAACCTGTTAAACAGGAAAACAAAAAAGCCGAAAAACCTGCAAAGGAAACAAAAAAGGCCGAAAAACCTGCAAAACAGGAAAAACCAAAAGCTGAACCTGTTGCTGAAACAGCAGAAGAAGCAGAAAAAGAAACAACACTTGAAGAAATCCCAATGGAAAACGCAACAAGCAAAGTTAAATATTCCATGGAATTTATCAAAAGTGTTATCGGCCAGTTCTACACAGGCGAATACACATTCAAAATCTACAAAACACAGACAGGTTACATCATCAAAATCGTAGGCGACGACGCAGGCTGCCTTATCGGCCGCAAAGGCGAAACAATGGAAGCACTCAGCTACCTTACTTCCCTTGCTGCAAACCGCTTTGAAGACAGCGATGAAAAAATCTCTGTTGACGTTGCTGACTACCGTCAGAAACGCGAAAAAGACCTTCAGCAGATGGCTAAAAAGATGGCTGCAAAGGTTGTTAAAACCGGCAGATTTTACAGCTTTGAGCCAATGAACCCTTACGAAAGACG
>JAGBFE010000036.1 GCA_018109965.1 Oscillospiraceae bacterium
CCTGATGAAGAATAAAAGAAAAAGTCTGTACTCAATGTACAGACTTTTTTATTGGCACCCCCAGTAGGAATCGAACCTACAACTAGCCCTTAGGAGGGGCTTGTTATATCCATTTAACTATGGGGGCAGGTATTAAATTTTATTACTGACAGCAACGGATATAACAAGCTATCATAAAACGCTATGTTATTGTACAACATATTTATGTAAAAATCAAGAAAACTGTGTATCTGAAAAGATACACAGTTTTTAATTTATTATTCACTTTTCCTTACATTGAATATATATCTTGCTGTACCTATAATAAGCAGTATCAGCAATACAAAAATGCATTCATTAACTGTTGTGTTTATAAAAACATACAACATATTGTTTTGCTGTATAAACGGCACTATCACAGTTTCAAACCAAAGGATATTTACAATTTTTCGTGCAGCATAAAGCGCAATATATACAAGCCAGCCTGCTGTCAGCTTTACTTTAAGCTTTGATATATTGGCAACCTGTGATTTTTTCATTGCCACTACAGTCCACACAACAAGTGCGGCAGTGAGCCCAAGCCATATCCATGATACAATCAGGTTGATGTTTATATTCCCCATTGCCCTTAAATAGTGTATTGTATTAAGTGCCAGTCCTCTGCTTGAGCCTGTGGCGAGCTGAAGAAATATATCAATAATTACATATGTTGTCCAGCAGCACACAAGGCCTGTGTGCTTTTTGACGGTAAAGCAGATAATGCCGCACAGCAAGAATGGAATTGCATAAATAATCCCGCCAAGGCTGCCCGTGAGCAGCAATATGCCAAAAGTGAGCAGAAATGCCATACAGAACAGAATTATCCCTGCAATTTTTCGGCCTTCAAGTGTCTGTTTCTGCACCACCTGCACATATTCCACTTTAGGTGCTGTCCCTGCTGTATTCGCCTGTTTTTCGGAAAATGTGGCATCACCTTTTACCAGTTCATCTATCGATACTTCAAAAATATCGCTCAGTTTTATAATCTTTTCAAGGTCGGGCATTGCACTGTTGTTTTCCCATTTGGAAATTGACTGACGGGATACTCCAAGCATTTCCGCCAGATCTCCCTGTGACAGATTTTTTGCAGTCCTCAGGTTATATATTTTTTCGCCAAGTTTCATCTGATAAACTCCTTTTAAAACTGATTAAAGTATAACTCAAAACGAGGTCAAAGTCTATCAACTTATCTTTAAAATGTTAGCAACCGCAGGTTGCACCTGTCCCGAAACAGCTTTTGCTTGACAAAGACATTTATCAATGCTTCAATAAAAACAAAAACGAAAGGATTTTGCACAATGAAAAGCTATGAAGAACTTGTAAAATACTACCGTGAGCTTACCCATTTTGATGCTTCCAAGGACTCGGAATTTTTATCCCACCAGCAGCAGCGCCTGCCCCAACCTCCCCTCTGCAAGGCTAAAATTAGTGACAGACAGATTGCACTGCCTATGGATTTCAAAAGCCTTGAGCTGACCAACGATACAATCAGCCTTATATATTCCCGTGAAAGCCGACGCAGCTACAGCGGTGAAACAATAAGCCTTTTGCAGCTTTCCTTTTTGCTGTGGGCAACCCAGGGCATAAAAAGCATGCGGGGCAACAACTATGCCACAATGCGCACAGTGCCCTGTGGCGGCGCAAGACATCCTTTTGAAACATATCTTGTAGTGCAGAACGTTGAAGGACTTGAAAAAGGTGTGTATCACTATCTGCCGCTGACCAATGAAATTGAATATATAAAGCCTGTGGAGGATATGCCGCAGGTTATCACCGACTCCGTTGTGGGCCAAAAATGGGCATCCGGTGCCAGTGTTGTATTTTACTGGTCAATTGTGCCATACCGTGCTGAATGGCGTTATGGCGAAGGTGCTGTGCTGCGCAGCCTTGTGGATGTTGGTCATGTTTGTCAGAATCTTTATCTCGCATGCGAAGCAGCAAAGCTTGGCACCTGTGCAATAATCAGCTTTGACTTTGATGTGTGCAACAAGCTTTTTGACCTTGACGGTGAGGATGAATACGTGGTTTACTGCGCACCTGTAGGAACTGTTTCCTCTGTTGACAACAGCGATGAAATATATGCCTTTGTAAAAAACGAACCCGGTGCACAGGGTTAATTATTCAATCAGATTAAATATAAATATGCAAAAAGCCTGTTGTGATATCAACAGGCTTTTCTTTTTACAGTTCTGCTATGTAACTGTCCAGCTTTTGTTTAAGCTGTTCTGCTTTTTTGTTCTCTGCTTTTTCCATTTCTTCAAGATTGTAAAGTGCGTCATTTATAGCAAATATGGTGTTGTTAATCTGTCCAAGTGCATTCTGTATTTTATTTTTAACTGCCATATCTGTAAATATATTGTCGAAAAAGTAATCTGCTGCCATCAGCAAACCGTCAACTGAAGTATCAACCCTTACCGACATATTTATATCGCTCAGCTCTGTTTTAAATGCCGCCATATATGAGTGCATCTCATTGACAAGCTGCTGTGCTTTGTCCATATGGTCATATTTTGCCATATCAGCTATCACACCGCCGCCAAACATATCAAAAACTGCCCAGTTGTCTGCTTTACCAAGTTCATCTGCCACTGCCTGTGCCTTTGCATATGCAGTATTCCCTGCCTGCACAGCTTCTTTTATCTCTTTGAGCTTGTTGCTGCTGTTTGCAAGTTCAATCTGCAGATTTACTATTTCATGATTTGTGCCTTTTAATTCATCCAGTTTTGATTTGACTGCCTGTTCATACTGTGTTTCACAGTCCGCCAGTTGTGACAATCGATTTTCATATCCTGCAATATCCGCACATACATTGTTCAGCTGAAAAACTGCATTGTCATATATTCCCTTTGCGGCAAGCATCTCTCTTGTTTCTTTATCCAGCTTTTCATCCAGTTTTCCTGTAAAACTGTAGAAC
>JAGBFE010000037.1 GCA_018109965.1 Oscillospiraceae bacterium
ATAATACTGATATTGTTTTTGCTGCGCCCTTTTTTGAGCAAAAGATACACGGCAAAATGGCAGTACGGGGTATGGCTTGCACTTACAGTACGTCTGCTTGTGCCTTTTGATATTGAAATACCAAACTTTACAGCTCCTGTAAATATCCCTGTGGAAAACAAGGTGGTTTATCAGGCGGATGTGGAGGGCGAAACCGCCGATAATATAATCACAACTCCGTCAGCAGGTGAACAGCCGGACAATATAACTGAAACCCCAGTGAATGATAACGGGATAAAGGAAAAAGTTTTTGACAGTGCGGCATCAGCTATGGGCAAAAATACCCTTGCAGTGGCGGATATACTTGCCGTTTTGTGGGTATGCGGTGCACTGCTTATTATATCAGTAAGGGCAGGCAGCTATATAATTGCCAGATATACCCTCAATGAATCGCTGATACCATTTGATATTGATATTTCCGAAAGCAAGAGAAAACTTGGGCTGGAGGATGAAATCCCGGTTTATTATTCCGATATGGTTTCCACCCCTGTGCTTTCGGGGGTTATCAGACCGATAGTTGTTGTGCCGGACAATGCTGAAAATGATATGCACCTGCAGGTTGCAATATACCACGAGCTTGTGCATTACAAGAGATACGACGTGTTCTTCAAATTTATGCTTTTTGCAGTTACAAGCATCTACTGGTTCAACCCTGTAATATGGCTTATGAATACAGCGGCGCTGGAGGATATCGAACTTTCCTGTGACGAGTCAATTTATAAAAAGATGAACAGCGAGGGAAAAAATCTTTACGGCAAAAGCATACTTCATTTTGCTGCCAGCAGAAAAAGCAGGCTGCTGTTTGCAACAAGTTTTAACGACAGCAAAAAAACCATTGCCACAAGAATAAAGCACATTTTTGACGAAAACAGAAAAAAACGCGGTGCACTGGCCCTTGCAGCGGTGGTCACAGTCACAATGCTGGGCGGTGTGATGGTGGGCTTTGGCGGCAAGCAGGCAGAAGCTGTGCCAACATATAAAACAGACGAAGTTCCTGCACAGGCGCAGAATTTTATCGATGTTTACTGCAGAGCAATAAGAAGTGATGACTACTGGAATCAGGACAACAATCACATCGGTTTTGTATATATGCTGTACAACGAGATAATCCCGCAGAAATATTATCATTATGACAGGTTCGGGAATTACACATATATGCTGGACAAGGGCGTACAGAACGAAATTTTCCGTTTTATGATGGCGGATGAAATGCCTTACGAATGGCACAATGCACCCGAAGCAAACAACTTTGCACATGACTATCTTATACCCGATGTTCAGCTGCAGGCAAAGGGAATCACCTGGGACAGCGATTCAAGATTTACCGTTGTGTACTCCCGTTGGGAAGACAATATCCCTGCTTACGATATCAGCTTTACAATGGAAAAACAGACAGTTTATGATGTGCCGTCAGACCTTGCGGCAGTGTTCAGCGAAGGCCAGGAGGTATGGCGCATCAAGCACGTGCTGGAAATTCCTGTGCAGTACAACCAAATCAAAAAAGAAATTGAGATAAACTCCCTTGAAGAATTTCTGCAGTTTGCAGATGATGTGAAAAACAACTCATATAACATTCAGGGCAATGTATACCGCCTCAACACAGATATTGACCTTTCGGGTGTGGAATTTACACCTATGTTCAATAAACGCGACTATGAACTGCGGCAGACAAGCACAAACACCGATGCAAAAATGGGCTTCAATGCCACATTTGACGGTCAGGGCCACACAATATCCAACCTTGAAATAATTTATGATTGCGGCACCATTGACATCAACGACCAGATATGGGCAAAAGTTGGGCTGTTCGGACACATCGGCAGCGAGGGCTGTGTTAAAAATCTTAATGTGGTTAATGCAAAAATAGATTTTGTAACCCCTGACTATGCAAGATATCCGTTTTCATCGGGCATTATAGCAGGCAGCAGCAGCGGACAGATTCTCAACTGCAGCGTTCAGGGCACAGTTAACGGCGCAAGTCAGGTTGGTGGTGTTGTGGGTGCACTGGGCGAAAACGGTATACTGCGCAGCTGTATGGCCGATGTGACGGTAAAAGGCTACAACGAGGTGGGCTGCCTTGCGGGCAGCATTGCTTTTGGCGGTGTTTACAACTGTACAACAACAGGTGTGGCGGTCGGTGTTCAGAATGATTATATGGATGACAAGGTTTTTAAAGATATGGTCACACCTTATGCCATCGGCGGTTTTGCAGGCAGAATACACTGTGCAAATATTACATACAGCCACAGTGATTCACAACTGCAGATTATGTCAACAGGCAAAACCATAGGCGCTTTTGCGGCTTCCTGCCAGTCATCGGCAATTACAGGCTGCACATATAACTCTGCCAAAGCGGGTAGCTGGAAAAAGATTGGCTACTATCACAGCGGCTATGACGACAGCGTGGTTTACGCATACGAACTGGACCCGAAATAAAAGGAAAAACAGATGAAAAAGATAGTTACAGTTTTTATGACACTGATTTTTGTTATGACAGCTTTTGCGGGCTGTGCACAGCAGGACGGTGTTGTGATTGATAATCAAAAAGAAGAAATAAACGGCAGATATATAAGCACAGTGGCTGACCTTGTAGGCGGCACCAACGAACAGTTCAAGGAACTGTTCAACGGCAAATGTACTGCACAGATAAGCGGTATGGGCGGTGCAATGCTCACCGACCACGCCACAGGCATAAATGTGCTGTATCAGTTTTACAAAGGAAATGTGTGGAACACAGAAATACTGCCCAATGTTATATACAGCGAAAATCCTTTTGTGGATGATGTAAAAATCTACCGCATAAGCCTTTATGCCGATTATGACGGCAACACAATCACCGACCAGTCGGAGCTTAAACTTGTGTTTGAAACCGATGGTACAGTTGACAGCAAGGTGATAAATAATCTGCTGGAACAAAGTCCGCCCCTTGAAAAATACGAATATCCTATGTATGTGTCAGAGCAGAATATCAAAGTAACTCACGACATCTACACTGCCGAATACGCGGCAATGGGGATGAAATTTGTGGTGACATATTTTGACATTGACGGGCAGATGGTTGCGCATAATGTGCTTATGGAAAAACCGGAACTTCTGCAGTAAAAATATATTTATCTGACTGATGAACAAAACAAACTACACAAATCAGCGAGGTTTATATGATAGTTATAGGCGACAATACAGCAAAAATTATAGTGGCAATAATTCTGATACTGACACTGCTGCTTATGGTGATGGTTGTCAGAAGCATACGCAGATGTTTTAACGGTACATACACCGAGCCAAAGCAGCAGCCGGATTTTCAGTATACCGAGGCAACTGTGGTTTCCAAAGGAACTTATATGGAAAAGCACGGCACAAAAACATCGTCACATCACAGAATAGTGTATATGGCACAGTTTTTGACCCAGTACGGCAAAACCGTAAGTTGCGAAGTACCGCAGGAAGTATATATTCAGCTGCAGCAAAACCAGAAAGGCACACTGGCAATGCTGGACGGTGAGTTTTTTGATTTTCAATAGCCGTAAACATTCCTTTAAAGGAGAAAAGCATATGAAAAAGTTAATAGTTTTATCAATTGTCTTTTTGGTGCTGACAACAGTTTTTACTGCCTGCGGAGGTACAGATTCAAACAGTACTACAGACAGTACTGATACAGAACAAACAGAAATAGAAGCGGAATCAGAAATAAAAGATTACGAAGTATGGCAAACAAGTGAAGATGGCGTATATTCACTTGTTATGCGGCAACCTTTCCCGTATGAAACTGTTTTTTATCTGCGAAACAACACAGATGAAAAAGAGAAAGAACTTGGTCTTTGTGTGATGGACAATATAGGTTCAATTGGATTTGTTGAACATAGTTATGCGTATATTAAAGACAGATACAATATTGTAATTATTGATAATGATATGAGCAATCCTGTTCCTGTATTTACTACCAAAGATAATTTTCCGTGTGGTGAAAATATAGTTGCAGATAATATATCAAGATATTTGTTTGATATATATTTTGATGTTGAAAAAGCAGAGTATATTATTGTTTACGGTGAAATATCCACTGATGAAAATGGAAGTGAAAAACGTTTAAATGATTTTCAACTTGAGGCAACTTATAAAATAGGAATATTTGATAATAAGTGTAATCTCATACAAAGTTGGGATACAAATGTACCTGTTATGTGTTATATGGGATATAAATATGTTAATATTTCAAAAACAGATGCACAGGAATTTGAGATGACTGTAAAATTCAAAGGAGAAGAACTCCTGAAAGGAAAATTTAATCTTGAAACGGGTGTTTATACTTCGATAAAAGAATTTACCCCTTAAAATTACAGGAGGGCATAAAATGAAAAAGTTAATAATATCCCTTTTGGAAATCACCTTGCTTTTTACTGCCTGCGGACAGAAAGAAACCACAGCACGGCTTGAAAAGCCAATATATATTGCAGAAAATGTTTTTCTTGCAGGCGGTGAGCATACAGAAGAATTGCGCAGTGATTATATTGCTTCTGTTTCTGCAAAAGATATGCTGTCAGAAAACAGATTGTCAGCATTGAAACAAGCAGGTATTGAACTTAGCGTAATCAAAACAGAAGAAAATACCGACAGTACACTGCTGATAACATTGCAACTCAAAAACAGCAAAGGACATATCCTGAACCTGCCGATTACTGCCATGCTTGATTTTGAAACATATGG
>JAGBFE010000038.1 GCA_018109965.1 Oscillospiraceae bacterium
AATTTCCATCAATAATCCAGCAGTCTTTTTCATGTTCGTTTTTAAGTAAAACATCAAATTCATCTTTCGGTGTCTTTATCCAGTTGGGTTGCCAGAACAGTCTGTCAAGATGTATGCACGGCAGATTTAAACTATGTGACAGTTTTCGTGCCAAAGTGCTTTTTCCGCTCCCCGGGCTACCTATAATCAAAATTCTTTTCATGAAATCACCTGTTTCAATTATATAAAAAAGTATATTATATAAATATTTAATTGTCTATATATTTAATATATATTAACATTGACATTTGGTGTATTTTATATGATAATAATGTTTTAAACTATATTTTATAAGAGGAAAATAATATGTACGAAACTATAAAATCAATAAATGATGTTTTAAATGGTTTTATATGGGGCGTGCCTGCAATGGTTTGTATTATTGGTGTTGGGTTATGCCTCAGCATCCGCACAAACTTTGTGCAGATCCGCAAATTTCCATACGCATTAAAAAACACACTTGGTAAAATTTTTGAAAAGAAAGACGTAAAAGAAGGTGCTCTCTCTCCTTTCCAGGCTGTTTGCACAGCTTTGGCTGCCACAATCGGCACAGGTAACATCGCAGGTGTTGCAGGTGCAATCGCAATTGGCGGCCCTGGTGCTGTATTCTGGATGTGGGTATCTGCTCTTTTGGGTATGTGTACAAAATTCTGTGAAGTTACACTTGCTGTTTTTTATCGTGAAAAAAATGATAAAGGTGAATATATCGGCGGTCCGATGTATTACATCAAAAATGGTCTTGGCAAAAAGTGGATGTGGCTTGCATACGCTTATGCATTTTTTGGTGCCTGCGCAGTATTTGGTACAGGTAACGCCACACAGGTTAACACAATTGTAGCTGCAATTGACAGTGCTATCCTCAACTATGGTACAGTATCAGAAGGCAGCCTCAAAGTTCTCAATCTTATTCTGGGTATTGTAATCTGCTTTGCTGTTCTGCTTATTCTTTTCGGTGGCGTTAAACGTATCGGCAGTGTAAGCGAAAAACTTGTTCCATTTATGGCTTTACTCTATGTTCTGCTTGCTCTTGGACTTATTGTAATGAACATCAATAAACTTCCTGCAGTATTTTCAAGTATTTTTATGGGTGCATTTAACCCACAGGCTGTTACAGGCGGTATTGTCGGCAGTATGTTCACCAGTATGACCAAAGGTGTTTCCAGAGGTATATTCTCCAACGAAGCAGGCCTTGGTACAGGTTCAATTGCTCATGCATGTGCTGATACAGACGAACCTGTAAAACAGGGTATGTTTGGTATATTTGAAGTATTTATGGACACAATTGTTGTTTGCACAATGACAGCCATGATTGTGCTTCTCAGCGGCGTTGATATTACATACGGTCAGGCTGCAGGTGCTGAACTCACTATTGCCGGTTTCACTCTTGTTTATGGCAACTGGGTTTCTATTTTTACTGCTATAGCAATGTGCTGCTTTGCATTTTCAACTATTGTTGGCTGGGGTCTTTATGGCGCACGCTGTGTAGAATTCCTTTTCGGCAGCAAAGTGCTTAAACTCTATTACATTGCATATTCCCTTATTTCAATAGTTGGTGCAACAGTAAGCCTTGACCTTATCTGGGGCATTTCTGATACATTTAACGGCTTTATGGCGGTGCCTAACCTTGTTGGTGTATTCCTGCTCGCTCCTGTTGTTATCAGACTGCTTAAAGAATATTTCAATAAAAAACATGTATAAAGCGAAACTGCCGGCTGAATTTCAGTCGGCAGTTTTTATATATTTATAATCATATACAAATTAAATAGCTATTCTAATAACTGTAAATATAAAAAGTTTATTATTCTCCAATTTACTCGTAAAAGTAAAAGCACTTATAATAACCAAATTCACAAAAAATACAAATAAAAAGTAAAAGGTCTCAGAATAATCTGAGACCTTTTGTGGAGGCGCCAACCAGATTTGAACTGGTGAATAAAGGTTTTGCAGACCTCTGCCTTACCACTTGGCTATGGCGCCATCACTATTAATAAAAAATGGAGCGGGTTACGAGGCTCGAACTCGCTACCTC
>JAGBFE010000321.1 GCA_018109965.1 Oscillospiraceae bacterium
TGTGAATTACAGGATTTTGCATTGAGTGATGATATTCGTACACCTCATCCCCTGTAGGTGAAAAAAAGCTGAGGCTGTCACTGTCGAGAATACACAGGGACGAGCCCATTTTTTGCGCCTGCAGAAAGGTCTGGTTTTCAATTTGTACAGGATAGCCTTTGCCAAACTGCAGATAAACCAGCCCTGAGCTGACAAAGTCGCCAAGATATGCCAGGGAAGCGCCAAAAACCCCGGTGATATAAACCAGAAAAGCTGTTACGGCAACAGCAATAACCGTCAGACGCATCTGACGTTTTTTTGCTATTCTTTTGTTGCGTTTCAAAAGCTCTTTTCGGGTGAGCCTTCTTGGCTGCTGTTCTGACATAGTTTATCCTTTTTATCAATATAAAACGTCGGTAAGGAACAACCCTTCCGGCGGCACGGTAGGACCTGCTTTTGAGCGGTGACAGGCACCGATGATATCCTCCACCTGCTGTGGCTGAATTCTGCCTGTGCCCGCCCATATAAGTGTGCCCACCATTATGCGTACCATATTGTACAGATATCCGTCTGCACACACTTTGAAAATTATCATATCATCCTGCTGTGTAACCTGTGCGGAATACACAGTGCGGTGACAGTCCACAATTTTTGACCAGCGTGCCATAAAGGAGCGGAAATCGTGTGTACCAACAAAATACTGTGCCGCTTTGTCCATTGCGCCGGCATCCAGCTTTTGCGGATAACGGTAGTAGTATTTGCTGGTGAACGGGTCATCAATATGGTTGTTTTTTATATAATAAGTATATTCCTTGCCTTTGGCGGAATACCTTGCGTGAAAGTCCGCTTGTGCTTCACAGGATTCGATAACCCTGATATCGTGAGGCAGATTTGCGTTCAATGACAGCGGAAATTTGCGCAGGTCAAGCTGCTTTTGAGTTTCAAAACTGAAATAAAAGCATTTTGCGTGTACACCGCTGTCAAGGCGGGAACAGGCTTTGATGTTGTCTGCATCGCTGACAACAGTCTGCAGTGCTTTCTGGAATTCGCCAAACACCGTTCTTCTGTCCGGCTGCACCTGACTGCCGCAGAAATCGCTCCCGTCAAAGGCCACTTTAACTTTAACTGTCAAGTTTGTTCTCCTTGTTTGCTTTCTATTTTTCTCCAAGTAATTTTGTCGAACTGAATGTAACCATTATCGCAATAAGATGCACGGCGCATATCAGCACAAAAACTGCAGTCCTGCCTAAAAATCCCAGTCTTATTTCAGGACAGACACTATTCAGTATCCATAAACCGCCAAGAACAGCTATATGGGAACAGCTGAGTATGTACAGCAGCCATTTTGGTTTACCGGAAAGATAGCCATAAACAATCTTGTACACACCTTTGTCTTCTTTTCTTATCACAAGCCACCCCAGCACCATAAGTCCGCTGACGATAAGCGGAATTGCTGTTGGCAGAACACCTTTTGGAAAAAGCTGTCTCACAATAAGTTCAGTGATTTCATATGGCATCAGCTGTACCTCCACATCGTTGTTTGGTTATATGTTTTAACTAAATAAGCGGTGTAAAGAAAAATCTTGTTGCAAACATCAAAGCAAAATAAGCAACACAGAACACTGTACATTTTATGTCGTTGCCTGTGATTTTAAGCTGTTTAAGTCTTGTTCGGCCTGCACCGCCGTGATAACAGCGGCATTCCATTGCAGTTGCAAGCTCATCTGCACGGCGGAAAGCGGAGATAAACAGCGGAATAAGAATTGGCACAAGTGCTTTTACCCTGTCGGTAAAACTGCCTGAGTCCAGCATTGCACCGCGGGATTTCTGTGCAGACATAATTTTGTCGGTTTCCTCGATAAGTGTTGGGATAAA
>JAGBFE010000322.1 GCA_018109965.1 Oscillospiraceae bacterium
AAATGAAAATATGCAGCAAATTCTGGATAAAAATATGTCAGTTTTACTGTTTACAACCAGCCAGGAACAGATAAATGTCATCGAAAATTGCATTATAAACATACGCTATGCAACCGAGTACAATGATGCAATGAATATTCAGATAAACAAAAGTATACTGTTGAATACACTGGAAGAAATTTCAAGGCTTTACAAAAGTCCTATTTAAAAATAAAACCGCAGGATAACTTTCCTGCGGCATTTTTAATTTTCTGTTTTCTTTTTAAGCAATTCGCTGAGTTCTTCAAAAAAAGTGTTTACATCGCTGAACTGTCTGTAAACCGAAGCAAAGCGAACATATGCAACTTCATCAAGCTTTTTAAGTTCTTCCATCACAAGTTCCCCGATTTCAATGGAAGAAACCTCTGACTTAAGACTGTTAACCAGTTTATATTCTATATTATCTGCAGCCTTTTCCAGATCCTGTGTTGAAACCTGACGTTTTTCGCAGGATTTAACCATACCTGCAAGAACCTTGTCACGGTTAAAGGCCTGGATGGAACCATCTTTTTTTACAACCATAATAGGTGTGATTTCCACAATTTCAAAGGTTGTAAAACGCTTCTGGCAGGAGATGCATTCCCTGCGGCGGCGAATTCTCTGATTATCTTCAGTTGGTCTGGAATCGATAACTTTACTGTCTATATTTCCACAAAACGGACATTTCATATATAAACCTCACAGTTGCTTGATAGTATAAATTTACAACGTAATAATTATATACTTTTATCTCCTGTTATTCAAGAGTTTTAAGCATATTTCTGCAGTCTTTCAAGTGTGCCGGCAAGCTGCTCGTCATTTTTAATTGATAGTGAGTACAGCTCTACCAACGCGGCCTGTGCAGGGGTATTCTGCTTTAAATAATCAAAAAATCTGTCATAGTTGAAACCGCCTTCAAAGGGCATCAGGCTGTGTTTGCTGCCTTTATAGTCACTGATATGCACATGACTTATTCTGTCCTTTGTAAGTTCCAGGATTTTGTATATACTTTGGCGTGATTTTACTGCCTGTTTGATATCAAAAGTAAATTTTATATCTTTATCAGCATATTTTACAAACTCTTTGATGTTCTCGATGTATCCGCACTTGAATTTATACACATTTTCCTGTGAAAGATATACCCCGTACTCTCTGGCTTTTTGTGATAACAGATTTAAATTATTACAATATCTTTGCATATCCATATATCTGTTTTTATTGAAACATCCGTGTATTACAACATAACTGCAGCCAAGATAATTGCAGGCTGCAAAATATTTTTCGTATAAGGCAATAGAATCCTGCAGCTTGTAATCATACACCGAAAAAAACATAAATGTTTCGATTGCAGAGGTATACGGATGGACAGAAATAACCTCCATATCATATCTGTCGATAATCTCCTTTAATTTTTCAAGATAACCATATTCCAGTTCTGTATGGGTGTTAAAAAATATTTCCACATATTTTGCACCAAGCTTTCCTGCCAGTTCAAGAGACTCACAGGGAGTTTTTGGAAAAAAACATCCTGTTGAAAGACCAATTTTCAAAATATCACCACCGATTTGAAAAAATGGATACCTGTTTTAAAGGTATCCATTTTGTTTAATGATTATTTGGATTTTGCAGCTTTTTTATTTTCGTAGTCTACCCAGAGCGGACCTGCAATGCAGATTGTTGAGTAGACACCGGAAATCATACCCAGTACAAGTGGGAAAGCAAATGTTACAATGCTTGTAAGACCTGCAATGTATGCAACAACACATACTGTGCCCAAAGCAATGATTGTGGAAACAGTTGTATTTACGGAACGAACCAATGACTGGTTGATACTCATATTTACAAGCTGTGGAAGTTTCATTGTTGGGTGGAGTTTTTTGTTTTCTCTTACACGGTCATAGATAACAACTGTGTCGTTTACAGAGTAACCGAGAATTGTAAGCATTGCTGCAATAAAGTTGCCGTTGATTGAGAAACGGCAGATTGCAAACACACCAAAGATGATGATAAGGTCGTGGATAAGAGCAACGATTGCTGTTGCACCTGCTTCAAGACCACCGATGCGTCTGAATCTGATAGCAACGTAGATAAGGATAAGTGCACAAGCTGCTACAAGACCTACAAGGCTCTTTGCAAAGAATTCGCGGCCGATTGTTGGGTTAACATTGTTAACTTCAAGCTGTTCAAAACCATTGTCTGCATAATTTTCTGCAAACATTACATCGAGTTCAGCAAGTTTTTCTGTTGTAACTGTCTGTTCGCCAGGCAATGTTACAGTGATAATATCTTTGCCTGTTGCAGCATTCTGTCCCTGCTGTACAGAAAGTTCTGAACCAAGAATTTCTTTTACATCTGTTTCAACATCAGAAACTGTGATTTCGTTTTCGTAGCCGTATGTGAGCAATGCGCCGCCTTTGAACTGAATGTCCATAGCTACGCCTGCAACTGCGCTGTA
>JAGBFE010000039.1 GCA_018109965.1 Oscillospiraceae bacterium
GTTAACTGCTGCCAGAGCTGCAGAAACAACGATACAGATAACTGTGAGAACAACAACCGGTTTGAGGAGGTCATTCCATGTAGAATTCTTTTTCATGATTATTTAGCCTCCTTTACTTTTTTAGGAGCACCAAGAGGTTTCTGTCTTGTGAGCTGGTTGATGTATGGCACAAACAGGTTCATGATAAGGATAGCGTAGGAAACGCCTTCTGTCATTGTACCGAATACACGAATCATCATAGTGATGAGACCAAGGCCGAGACCGAATACAATTTTGCCTTTGAGTGTGTAAGGGCTTGTTACATAGTCTGTTGCCATGAAGATAGCACCGAGGAGAAGACCGCCGCCAAGAACATGAACGAGTGGGTCCTGACCAAAGAGAACTGCAAGAACAGCAACTGTTGCTACATATGTAACAGGGATTGCAGGGCTGATAACCTTTTTGATGAGAAGGTATGCAAAACCGATGAGAAGTGCAAGAGCACTTGTTTCACCAAGAACACCGCCTGTTGTGCCAAGGAACATCTGCATGTATGGTGCACCGCCTTCTGCAAATGCGCCTGCTGCGTTAGCTGCAAGCGGTGTTGCTGCTGCGATTGCATCGATGGACTGTGTTGGGTGAACAAAGTTTGTCATAGAACCTGCAAATGATGTTGCAAGGATGATACGAGCTGTGATAGCTGGGTTAGCAAAGTTGTAACCGATACCGCCAAACAGCTGTTTAACCATAAGGATTGCAAATGCTGCACCAACGATTGCCATCCAGAATGGCATTGTGGATGGCATATTGAATGCCAGCAGCATACCTGTAACTACAGCGGAAAGGTCGCCAACTGTCTGTTCTTTTTTGAGTGCTTTGTTCCAAAGATATTCAAAAACAACACATGCAGCAACTGTAACTGCTGTAAGGAGCACTGCTCTGAGACCAAAAATAACGCCGGAAGCGATAAGTGCTGGTACCATAGCAATGATAACATCAAGCATAATAGAGCGGCTTGAATCTTTACCTGTAATATGAGGTGCGGATGATACTATCAATTTCATATTATTTTGCCGCCTTTCTTACAAAATCTTTTGCTTCGCTCATTGTCTGTGCAACCGGGCGTTTTGCTGGACATACAAATGAACAGCTGCCGCAAGCCATACAGAGGTCAACGGAGAGAGCTTTAATTTCTTCAGCATCTTTGCTGTTGAGTGCCAATGCAATTTCAACTGGGGAAAGACCCATTGGGCAAGCATCCACACATCTGCCGCAACGGATACATGCGGAAGATTTTGGAAGTTTAGCTGCTTCTTTGCCAAATACAAGAATTGCATTGTTCTGTTTCATAACAGGCAGTTCGTCATTCATTACGGAAGCACCCATCATAGGACCGCCGCTGATGATTTTGCCTGGTTCTGCTTTATAACCGCCGCAGAATTCGATAACATCTTTTGTAAGTGTACCGATTACAACTTCTACGTTTTTAGGCTGTGCAACTGCATCACCGTCAACTGTAAGACGTTTTGTAACGAGAGGCATACCTGTTTTGATGTATCTTGCAACAAAGCCAACGGAAGCAACGTTCATAACGATGCAGCCTGCTGCGCTTGGAAGTGCACCCTGTGGTACTTCTCTGCCTGTAGCGGATTCAATAAGAACTTTTTCTGCACCCTGTGGGTAAACACTTGGAAGTTCGCAAACTTCAAAGCCTTCAACACCTTTGCAGAGTTCTTTCATTTTTGCAATAGCTGCTGGCTTGTTCTTTTCAATACCGATGATAACTTTGGAAAGTTCGAGGTATTTTTTAACAAGTTTAGCACCTTCAATTACATCTTCGCCGCATTCCATCATTTCGCGGTAGTCAGCTGTGATGTATGGTTCACATTCTGCTGCGTTGATGCAAAGTGTGTCAACTTCGCTGAGATTCTGTGGAGCAAGTTTAACACCTGTTGGGAAACCTGCACCGCCAAGACCTACAAGACCTGATGCTTTGATTGCTTCAACAAAACTTGCATGGTCTGTAACTTCAGGAGCTTTAACACATTCGCAAACTGTCTGCTGACCGTCTGTTTCAACAACAACAGCCTGTGTTTTGTTGCCGTTTGCCAACATGATATCTTCAACAGCAACAACTTTACCGGAAACAGATGAGTGAACAGGTGCGGAAATAAAGCCGCCTGCTTCACCAAGAACTGTACCTACTTTAACTTCATCGCCCTTTTTAACAACAATTTTAGCTGGAGCGCCAATATGCTGACTCATAGGGATATAAACTTTAGCAGGAACCGGCATTTTTACAGTTTCTAAGTTCTCAGTGTTTTTGTTGTGTGGAACATGTGCGCCACTTGCACTGCGAACCAGTTTTTTCAATACTGCCACTATATTATCCTCCATTCAAAGCCTTTAAAATTTAAAGCCTATTATTTCAATTTGAAATTGTAACATTTTTATTAACAAAATTCAATACCAAAAGCTGTTTTTCGGCAAATTGCGTCTGGTTTTTTATTCTAATAATGTATCTTTAAGACAAAAACGTCAAAATGCACAAACAAACAGGCTGAGCTGTTAAAAAATTGTAAAAAAACGAATTTGCCTATGTGATTTTACAAATTATGTGGTATACTATATATAGATAATTAACGCCCCATATACAACATATGTTGCACCGGGCATAAATACGTAGGTGAGGTATCACTTTGCAGAGAATTATTTACACTTCTCCCAATAAAATCGAATGGGATGCACAAAGTGCATTTAAAATAACAAACTATTATACAGACCGCGAAGACCATATGGTTTTCTGCTATCTCAAACAATATGTACAAAACGGTGATTTAAAACTGTGTACCTTCTGTTTCGACAAAGAGCCGTCGGGCAAAAATGATTTGCAGCTTTGTCTGAATCTGAACCCTGTCAGTTGTGACAGCTGCCTGCAGATGGAATTTGGCATAGATGGCATTGAAAAACTCCTTTTGACAAACGGCAATACATCAACTGTCCTGTCAGACGGTCAGGTTCAATATCATTCTTTTAGGTCAAATGACCAGCAGGGATATTACTGGTGCGGCGAAATCACCTTCAGCAAAGAATTCATAGAACAGTATTTCCATACTTTTCTTGAGGAAAAAAGCATAATACTGCTCAACTTTTACAAAACATTTAAAGGCAGTGATGATTATGCCTGTCTTTTCCCCGACAACAAGGCAGACAGCAAATGCTGTTCAATGCAGGAATTTGTCGTCCTGAACTATTAAAGAATCCAAATACACTTAACATATCATTCGGAGGTTATCTATGAAATTTTTTGGTTTTCTTGCAAAACTTGCAGTAGCATTTCTTGCTTTTGGCGCATTGGCAAGTCTATATCTTTCCAGAAACAAAGAAGAATACATCACATTTGAAAACGACAACGATTTAGATTTGTATTAACATATGTAAAATATAAACTCGGAGGTTATAATGGCTATCAGACGTTTTGAAGGCAACGGCAGATACTCCAATGTGGTTGAACACAACGATGTGCTGTATCTTACAGGTCAGCTTTGCTCCAACCCTGCCGGTGACGTAAAACAACAGACAAAAGAAATACTTGAAAAAATTGAAATACTGCTGGAAAGATACGGCAGTGACAAACACCATATTCTTTCTGCACAGGTTTATCTCAAGGATATAAATATGTTCAAGGATATGAACAGTGTGTGGGACGCATGGGTAAGCCAGGACAATGAACCTGCCCGCCTTTGTGTTGAAGCAGCACTTGCTTCCCCTGCTTTTCTTGTAGAAATCAGTGTGACCGCAGCTGTTATCCGTTAAAGTTACATAATATAATCAAGCGATGCAAAGTGTGTCTTTGCATCGCTTTTTGCATACATCGGGATATCAATTGATTTAGTGACATTGATATGATAAAATATTTAAAATAACTATAGTATTTAAAACGAACGGAGGTATCTTTTTTGGAAACTAAATCTGTACGTTACAACTGGATAGATGTATTCAAAGGATTTTCTATTTTTTTCATTTTATATGCCCATCTCA
>JAGBFE010000323.1 GCA_018109965.1 Oscillospiraceae bacterium
AGCAGTGAAGCTTTGGTCAATGTAAGCTTCATCGTAAACTGATTTAACTGAACAAATATCAATACAAAATCAACTTATCAAAAGTGCCGCCTTTAAAAGGCGGCACTTTATTCTGCCTACGCCATAAAATTATATTTTTGCAGACAGTTTATCAGCGTTGTAACAATGTGTTCAGCTGTTTGGTAAATTTCAATTTATCGAACTGCTGGTTTTAAACAATTGCATAAAAAATAAGGGGTACTCAATTTTAAAATTGAGTACTCCTTATTAGGTTTATGAAACTTTTTTAATAATATAATGACAACTGTGGAAATTCCACTGCTTTTGCTTTTTATCTTTCACAACTGCCGCAGGACAGCCCCTGTGCTCTTTTGGCACATTCGCCCGCATGGGAACAGCCAACACATCTTACACCCTTTTTCTTTTCCCTGTAGATATAAGCTGCCGCACTGCCCACAATGGCAATTACAATTGCTATTACAATAATATCTGTCATACGACAATTCTCCTTTCAATTGTTATTTAGCTGCTTTTGCCACTTTTTCAGCTGCAACTTTTTTGTTTGCTTTGTTGATAAGGTTTGCAATAATCAGTACGATAACTGCTACCGTAGCAAGACCAGGAACAAAGCCTGCACCAACAGAACCTGTTGTGATAAGTGTGCCAATCTGGTAAACAAAGAATGCCACTGTGTAACCTGTTGCAAACTGCAGACCTACACCGCCCCAGAACCATTTGCGGTCATTGATTTCACTGTTCATAGCGCCAAGTGCTGCAAAGCAAGGTGGTGTAAAGAGGTTGAACATAAGGTAAGCAAGTGCCGCAACCTTTGTAAGTCCCATTACCACTGCAACTTCGTTTGCACCGCCCATAAGAGCAAGTTCTTCTGTGTCAATAAAGCTTGTGAGACCGTAGCAAACTGCAAGTGTGCCAACAACGTTTTCTTTTGCGATAAAGCCTGTTACAGCTGCTGCTGCAAGCTGCCATGCTGCAATACCGCAGATTGGCACAAGGATAACACCGATTGGTGCAGCAATGGAAGCAAGGATAGATGTTGCTTCGGCACCTTCTTCTACAAGCTGAAGACTCCATGTGAAGGACTGCATAATCTGTACAACTGTGTTACATACAAGGATGATTGTACCTGCTTTGATGATGTAGTCCTTGCCGCGTTCAAGCATGGACATAAATGCACGCTTGAGGCTTGGGAGTTTGTATTCAGGCAGTTCCATAATAAAGAAGGATTTTTTGAATTTATGGCCTGCAACTTTGTTTACAAGCAAAGCACCAAAGAAGATGAGCAGAATGCCTGCAAAGTACATTGTTGTGCCAACCCATGATGCATCTGCAAAAAATGCACCTGCAAAAAGAGCAATAACAGGAAGTTTTGCACCGCAAGGCATAAACGGTGTGAGCATCGCTGTTGCACGGCGTTCGCGTTCGTTGCGGATTGTGCGGCAAGCCATAACGCCAGGTATTGCACAGCCTGTGCCGATAACCATTGGGATGATGGATTTGCCCGAGAGGCCTACACGTTTGAAGATTGGGTCCATAACAACGGAAACACGTGCCATATAACCGCAGTCTTCGAGGAGGGCGATAAGGAAGTACATTACCATAACAAGCGGCAGGAAACCAACAACTGCGCCAACACCGCCAATGATGCCGTCAACAAGAAGGGACTGCACAAACGGAGAAGCGCTTTCCACCATACCTGCAACCATTTCCTGGAAAGCTTCAATCCAGCCTACAAGTGTATCCGCAAGGAACGGGCCAAATGAGGACTGGGAAATATCAAATACAAGGAACATTACAACAGCAAAGATTGGGATACCCAGCCATTTGTTTGTAAGCACTGCATCGATTTTGTCCTGATAGTTTTTGTCTTTTGTAAACACTTTTCTGGTTTCAACAGCTTTAACAATTCCGTTTACAAACGCAAAACGTTTTCTGTCTGCTGACTTTACAGCTTCTTTGTCTGTACGGTCAACATTGCCCTGAGTGTAAGGAGCTGTCTGTGCTTTGCCTTTGAGGGAAGAAGCAACTTTTACAACCTCTTTGAGACCTGCATCGGATGCTGTTGTGGAAACTGTTTTCACAACAGTACATCCCAGTTTTTTGCTGAGGAGTTCGGCATCAATTTCTGTTTCTTTTTTAGCGTTGATGTCGCTTTTGTTGAGGGCAACAACCACAGGAACACCAAGTTCCAGCAGCTGTGTTGTGAAAAACAGGCTGCGGCTAAGGTTTGTTGCATCAACAATGTTGATGATTGCATCAGGTTTTTCGTTTTTAACGTAGTCACTTGTGATGCTTTCTTCGCTTGTGAACGGTGACATTGAATATGCACCAGGCAGGTCAACCGCTACCAGTTCTTCCTCGCCGTCATAATAAGCTTTTTTGATAAGTGCTTCTTTCTTTTCTACTGTAACGCCGGCCCAGTTGCCAACACGTTCTGTTCTGCCTGTGAGGGCATTGTACATTGTTGTTTTACCTGAGTTTGGGTTACCTGTAAGGGCAATTCTCATTTGTAAAATCTCCTTATTGTTGTATATATATTTTTTATAAAAAACAAATTCAGCAGGTCAGCTTTCGCTAACTTTAGTTAGGCTTTGCTAACTCAAGGTCAAAAAAAATAGTGTTTCCACTATTTTATCATCTGAACCTTGATTGCATCTGCCAGTTCGTAGTCTATTGTGTATCTGCCATCTTTGATGGAAACCACGCAGCCGCCTTTGAGTTTGGACACAACTGTGATAGGCTCGCCGCTGTAACAGCCCAAGGAAAAGAGAAATGCATCAAGTTCCTCATCATCTGTCTGAATATCTTTTACAATGTATTCTTCACCGATGTTTGCATCTTTCAAGCTCATATTTATTCTCCTCTGGGTATTGCTGTCAAAATTAGCCTCTGCTAATTCCATACAATAAGTTACCACAGGCTAACTGTTTTGTCAATAGTTTGTTCACATCTTTTTGAAAAAAATTTCCATTATCCGCACAACGTTTATATAATATATCTATTGCAAAAACGGCAGTTGTATTCCACGAACAATGCCGATGTATCAAAACATATTTCCAATATGCGACAAAAAAAACAATTGACATTTGATAAATGCTGTTATATAATATTATAGCATTATTTAAGGGCCTTTAGCTCAGTTGGTTAGAGCATCCGGCTCATAACCGGACGGTCCACAGTTCGAGTCTGTGAAGGCCCACCAAGAAAAATTCCAGCCATTTGGTTGGAATTTTTTGTTTTTATGGAAATTTTTCTTTCATAAACATAGTTACATCTGTCTGTCATAAAGACGAGTCTTGATGACTCGTCTTTTTTATTATTGCTATTCTTAATAGCAGCAACTCGCACAATAACTATTTATTACATCGACAAACCGCCTGGTTGCTGATATAATGTTAACATATAAAAATATTTAATGTGTTAATGTAATGGCAAAGTTATGCCATTATAAAATCCGGAAGTTAAAACATCTGTATTTATATTAGGTGGTAATAAAACAATATGAAAAAAACTCACTTAACAACAACTCAAATCATACTGTTAAGCTTCCTTATAACTATACTCATCGGAAGTTTTCTTTTGAGTCTGCCAATCAGCTCTGCCAACGGCAAACCTGTATCGTATCTTGACGCACTTTTTACAGCAACCACCTCAACCTGTGTTACAGGGCTTGTGACTCTCCCCACTTTTTCTACATGGAGTTTCTTTGGGCAAGCTGTTATCCTGCTTTTGATACAGATAGGCGGTCTTGGAGTTATTACAATTATGTCAGGGGTCATGCTCCTTTTTAACAGAAAAATGGGTATTGGTGACAGACTTCTTATTCAGGATGCCTTTAATCTGAACACAATGTCCGGTCTTATAGAATTTGTCAAAAATGTATTATTCGGCACTTTGATTATCGAAACCTTAGGTGCAATATTATATATGTTTGTTTTTGTTCCGGAATTCGGAACAAAAGGTATCTGGATATCTGTATTCAATTCTATCTCCGCCTTTTGCAATGCAGGGCTTGATATTATCGGAGAAAACAGTATCTGTAACTATGCCACAAATCCGCTTATTAACATTGTCACATCTTCACTTGTCATACTTGGTGGTCTTGGATATATCGTATGGTGGGATGTGCTTCGTGTAATCAGAAAACGCACACCACAAAACAAAAAAGTTTTCAGATATCTGTCTTTGCACAGCAAAATAGTTATTGCTGTTACATCCATACTTATTATTTGCGGTGCATTGCTTATATTTGTTTTCGAGTATGCCAACCCTCTTACCATAGGCAATATGGCTTTGTCAGATAAAATTCAGGTTTCTCTGTTTCAATCCATAACAACAAGAACTGCCGGTTTTGCTTCTGTTCCCCAGGAAAACCTGACAGATCCGTCAACGGTTGTTTCAATGCTATTGATGCTGATAGGCGGCTCTCCTGTAGGAACAGCAGGAGGCATCAAAACAGTCACTGTTGCTGTTCTGTTTTGTTCCGCATTTGCGACAATCACAAATAAAAACAGCGCCAGCCTGTTTGGACGCAGTATATCTGAAAGCTTTGTAAAAAAAGCCGTGGCTGTTGTCGTGGCATTTATTACTATCTGTACCGTTTCATCTGTACTGATGCTGACAGTATGCAATGCTCCTGCCATTGATGTTATTTATGAAACTGTCAGCGCATCAGCAACAGTCGGTCTGTCACGAAATTTAACAGCACGTCTAAATACTTTTGGAAAAATCATTATTATAATCACTATGTATTTCGGCAGAGTTGGTCCGATATCATTGGCTGTTGCACTTGGAAGAAAAAAAGAAAATCAGAACGTCATATCCGAACCAACCGAAGATTTAAGCATAGGCTAAAGGAGCGATACTATGAAACAGGAAAACACATATGCAGTTTTTGGACTTGGAAGATACGGAACTGCTGTTGCAAAAGAACTTGTAGAAAATGGCAGAGAAGTTATTGCAATTGACATTGATCAGAAAACAATCAACGATGCAGCAGCATATCTGCCCGTATGCAAATGTGCCGATGTTACAGATGCAGAGGTCATTGACCGCCTTGGAATCGGCAGTATTGACACCGTAATCATCTGTATGGCAAGCAATCTTGAAGCCAGTGTAATGGCAACAACACTTTGCAAAGATGCAGGTGTCAAAACAGTAATTGCAAAATGTGCCAATAAAATGCATCAAAAAATTTTGAAGCGTGTTGGAGCCGACCAGGTAGTATTTCCTGAAAACGAATCTGGAATACGTCTTGCCCAAAATTTATTAAACGCCGGATTTATTGATATAAATTCTTTGCTGAAAGATGTATCAATACTTGAAATTGATGTAAAAAGCGAATGGATAGGCAAAAGCCCAATTGAACTGAATACTCAAGAAAATCGCGGATTCAATATCATTGCCCTTAAGAAAAACGATAAGATAAATACAGATATTTATTCCGGACAGATACTTGATACCCAAACAAAACTTATTGTTATCGCAAATACATCAAACACAAAAAATTATAAATTCATAGACTGAACAAACCTATTCTATATAAAAATAAACCCCCGAAAATCTTCGGGGGTTTTGTGCTATATGCAGATGACAATATCCTAAAATACATCAATGGATATATGTCAGCAACTTATATATATGCAAATTCAACTTTTACAACCGCACGGTAGCAGCCGCCGTCCATTTCGGCAACATTTTGTTTTACTTCAGTTTCAACCTGTGCTTCGGTAAATTTAAATCCGTGTGGGATAACAACATCAAAGATAACATTGGTATGTGTCGGGCCTTCCACCATGCGGAAATCGTGGATGGAAACCTCACCCTTGTATAACTCGGCAATCCCAAGTGAAATTCTTTCGCGCATTTCCACGACCTTTGCATCATTGTCGGCAATAGGGTCCATATGTATAGTGGCTTCACAGCCAAGTTTGTCCTTGAGCTCCTGCTCGATGTTGTCGATAACATCGTGGGTGCAAAGCAGGTCAGCAGATGCACTTACCTCTGCGTGAAGTGTAATCATAAGTCTGCCCGGGCCATAGTCGTGGACAATAAGGTCGTGAATGCCCAGCACTTCGGGATAGCTCATAACAATATGGTAAATTTCGTTAACCAGGTCTTCGTCCGGTTTCTGGCCCAGTAGAGGTGATATTGTGTCCTTTGCCGCACCGATACCTGCACGGAGAATAAACACTGAAACCAGCAGACCGCACCAGCCGTCGATTGCAAGATTGGTCACATGGCCAACAATTGCCGCAACGAGAACAACTGCAGTGGAAACACAGTCACTCAGGCTGTCTGCACCTGTTGCTTTCATCGCCGCAGAGTCAATCTTTTTGCCGATTGCATTGTTGTAAAAGCTCATATAAAACTTGACTGCGATGGATGCAACAAGGATAACTGCTGATAGCACGCTGAACTCCACTGCCTGCGGATGAAGAATTTTGTCGATGGAGGAGGTCAGAAGCTCGTAACCCATAAGCAGAATTGCCATTGCAACCACAAGACCTGACAGATATTCAATTCTGCCGTGACCAAAAGGATGTTCGGGGTCAGGCTTTTGCCCTGCCAGTTTAAAGCCTATCATTGTAACAACGGAAGAACCTGCATCGGACAGGTTGTTGAAAGCGTCGGCTGTTATGGAAACAGAGTTGCTGATTAACCCTGCAAAAAATTTGCCTGCAAACAAAACAAGGTTGAGCACAATGCCCACAGCACCGCACAGCATGCCATATGCCGAGCGCACCTGCTGGCTTTGTACATTATCTTTGTCTTTTATAAAAATATTTGCCAAAAAATTTATCACTGTTATAAATACTCCCTTTTATTTGGATTAAAACCATTTTTTTCACTGTTTTACAGTATACACCATTTTTTGCAGTTGGCCAACGCAAACTTTTTTAACTGTGACATATAAAACTGTTTTTTCATATTATATATACGGAGTTTAAAATATATTATACGAAAGGAGAGTTTTTATGAGCCGCGCTTTAAGCATTGCTGCCGCTGCTTTTTTTGCTTTTATAACTGCCGTGATTTTTGTTATTCTGTTTATACTTGAACTTTTGCCATCTGCCGCCATACTTGCAATAAGCGGCATTGTTATTTCAGCTGTAACAATCGGGCTTATGTTTCTTGTGCTTGGCTGGTGCACGGGCAGCAGCTGCCGCAGCAATTTCAACAATGCTCTTGGCTGCTTTGGCAGGCCTGTGGTGTTTGCCGCTGTGATAAGCCTTGGTTTGTCCCTTATTCTTGCTGTTGTTAACCCCACATCAATAACAATGGTAAACACAAGTATTATTTTTGCTCAGGTATTTGTGCTGATATTCACGGTATTTATGCTGGCATTTCTGATTGCCCTGGCGCTGCCCGCAGGCTGTGTTATAAACGGCAATGGTAATAACGGCTGCAGCTGCAGCTGTAACTGCTGTTGCTGTTACAGTGATGATTAAAAAAGCAGTTTTGAATTATCTGCAAAAAAATAAAACCGCTGTACTTACGAATACAGCGGTTTGTATTTATGCATTATTTTTCAAAAACTTTGATTTCTTCTGTCGGATTGATAAGTGCTCCGTAATAGCCCTCGTTTTCCAGTCTGCCAAGAAGTTTGCCAAGCTTTTTAGGTCTTTCGTAAAGGCCTACATCATATTCTGCACGGAGTTCCTTTGCTTTTGCAACACATTCGGCATAGTTTGTTTCTTCAAAAATAACTGCAAGTTTTTTCTTTGCTGTAGGCGGTGTAAAGCCCTGTTCGCTGAGAATTGCAAAAATGCGTTCAAAACCGATGGAAAAACCAACCGCAGGGATGCTTTCGCCAAGGAATTTGCCGATAAGATTGTCGTATCTGCCACCGCCTGCGATTGCACCCTTGAACTCGTTGGAAACTACTTCAAAAACTGTGCCTGTGTAATAACCCTGACCGCGAACAAGTGAAAGGTCAAACACAACATCGTATTTGCCTTCAGAAACTGCATTGGAAAGTGTGATGATTTTTTCAACACTCTGCACAGCTTCGCTTTCCGGCATAAGATTTTTTACATAGCCAAGGCTGAAATCGCCCTGTTTGAGAAAATCAACAAACTTTGCAACAGCTGCTGTGTCAAAGTTTTTTTCGTTAAGTTCCTTTTCAACGCCTTCTGCACCAACTTTGTCCATTTTGTCAAATGTAATGCAAACGCTCATCAGATCTTCTGCTGCAAAGCCCATAGACAAAAGCAGATCATTAAGAATGCGGCGGTTGTTTACACGCACTGTAAAGTTTTTGAGTGTGATTGCAAGCAGCGCTTCGGTAACTGTGCTGATAAGCTCGATTTCGGAATAATCACTGTCGGAACCGATGATATCAACATCGCACTGCATAAATTCACGCAGACGGCCTTTCTGTGGGCGTTCTGCGCGGTAAACGCGGTCCATCTGAATAATCTTTGCAGGATATGGCAGTTTGGAACGGTTGTTTGCAAAATATCTTGTAAGCGGCAGTGTAAGGTCGTAGCGCAATCCCATATCTGCCAGATTGTTTTCAGTCAGTTCGCCTTCAAAAGCTTTCTGAAGCTTATCCCCTCTTTTAAGAATTTTGAAGATGAGGTTCAGGTTTTCGCCGCCTTCGGATTTGTCCAGGTTTTCGATATCCTCGATGATAGGTGTTGTGATACGGGTAAAACCATTGGATGTGTACACCTTTAAAATTTCGCTCTGGAGATAGTCGCGGATGGCGGTTTCATTTGGCAGATAGTCAACTGTACCTTTTACGTTGCTGATTTTCATATATATAACCTTTCTGCTGTTATTTTGCAGCTTTTTCTATTCTTTCAACTAAAAATTTGTATGTAATCATTATTACAACAATTTCCATCGGCATCAGCACCACATTGCTGAAAACCCTTGTAGGCAGCAAAGCCAGATAGCCTTTGCCTGTAAACAGGGTTGTCCAGTAGGTGTTTATGCCCAGATGATAAACCAGATTGATTATAAGCGATGCCGCCGTCACTTTTGCAAAGCTTTTTGCCCCGCCGTTTTGCAGAAACAGCCCATAGGTTGCACCCGACAGAAACGCCGTGAGGGTGTACCCCGGGAAATATGCCCCAATCGGGAAAAGTATTGCACCAATAAAGTCACACAAAGCACCTGCTATGCCGCCGTAAAGCGGGCCGTACATCATACCTATTACAGAAAGTGGAATAAATCCAAAGCCGATTTTTGCTATCGGAGTGGATATGGACAATAGTCTTGAAAGCACAATTTCAACGGCAATTAGCAGGCCGATTCGGGTGACTTTGGTAAGATTAAAACTGTTTTTACCAGCCATGTATAATTCCTCCTTTTTAAGTATTGCACACCTAATAATACATTGAATACCGTTAAAAGTCAATTGCAGCAAAACAGATAACAAATAAAAATGGGCTGTGCACAGCTTTTGCTGCACACAGCCCGTCTTTATATACTGTTTATTATCTCTGTATTTTTTTGAGACCGTAAATAATCAGCGGAACAAGGAACAGCTGAATTACAATTCCCGGAAATGCATTGACAAAACCTTCGGTCATAACCATTTCAAATGTATAGTTATTGAGTGACCAGTTTGCAATACCCCATATTGCACGGCCTGCAATCATTGCTGCAATAAGGCTTTTCACAATGCTTCTGCCTCTGTGGCTGCTGATTTTGTATACCATTCCCACAACAAGGCCGTATGTAGCAAGTTCAAAGCACATAGGCAACACAACTGACATTTCAGGCATACCTACTGCCCAATGACGCAAAAACGGTGCAGCTGCACCGATAACCATTGCCAGCGGACCGCCAACTATAAAGCCTGCCAGAAGAACAGGTGTGTGCATAGGCTGAAACATTCTGCCGAATGTCATACTGTTTGGAAAAAGAGATGGCAAAGACACTGCCAGTGAAAGAAGTACGGCTGCCAGCACCAGCTTCTTTGTTATTTTCATTGTTGTTTTCATTTTTGTTACCCCTTAATAAATAATCCCCATAAATTTAGCAGATAAATTATACATATAAATTGCACACAATTCAATATAAAATTTCACTAAATATCTATAGTTTTTTATTATACCATTCATATATATTGCCAACTGTGCCGATTTTGTAGTAATATTATTAAAGAATTTATTTTACGAACGGATAATTGTATGAAAAATATTGTTTTTGGCATACTTGCCCATGTTGACAGCGGCAAAACCACATTGTCAGAGGGTATGCTTTATGAATGTAAAAGCATAAGAAAACTTGGCCGTGTTGACCATGGTGACACAGCTCTTGATACAAATGAAATAGAAAAAAGCAGGGGTATCACTGTTTTTTCCAAACAGGCAAAGCTGACCTTTGGCAACACAAACGCCTATCTGATTGACACCCCGGGCCACGTTGACTTTTCTGCCGAAATGGAAAGAACACTGTCGGTGCTTGACTATGCAATACTTGTTATCAGCGGCACCGATGGCATACAAAACCATACCGAAACTTTGTGGCAGCTGCTTGAAAAATACAATGTGCCTGCATTCATTTTTGTTAACAAAATGGATCTTAACGGTGCAGATAAAAACAAAGTTCTGTCACAGCTGCAGCAGACTTTCAGCAGCGGCTGTGTGGATTTTTCCGTCCTCAGTGATGAAACAATGGAAAACATTGCCCTTGCAGATGAAGCACTGATGGAAAAGCTGCTTCTGGGCGAAAACCTTGACAACAGCGACATTGCTTCTCTTGTAGCACAGCGCAAGCTGTTCCCCTGCATTTTTGGCAGTGCACTGAAAGGCGACGGTATAACCGAAATGCTGAATATGCTGGACATCTACACAGTTATGGCAGCATATCCACAGGATTTTGGTGCAAAGGTGTACAAAATAAGCCACGATGAACAGGGCAACCGACTGACTTATCTTAAAGTTACTGGCGGCAGCCTTAAACCCAAAGACACCGTAAAGCAAATAACTCCTGACGGCGAAACTGTTGCCGAAAAGGTAAACCAGATAAGAGTGTACACAGGCGAAAAATTCTCTGCCGAACAGATTGCCGAAAGCGGCACTGTGTGTGCCGTAACAGGACTTACCGCCACCTATTCCGGACAGGGACTTGGCATTGACACAAACCTTGAACATACGCTCACCCAGCCGATTTTCACCTACAAAGTTCTGCTGGATGAAAAAACCGATGCGTTCACTGCACTGTCCCGTTTCCGTATTTTAGAGCAGGAAGACCCCCAGCTTAATGTAACGTGGAAAGAACATCTCAATGAAATCCATATCAGCCTTATGGGCGAAATTCAGCTGGAAGTGCTCAAAACAATGTGCCAGCAGCGTTTTGGTATGTCCATTGATTTCAGTCAGGGAAATGTGCTTTATAAGGAAACAATCAAAAGTGTTGTGGAAGGCGTGGGTCATTTTGAACCGCTGCGCCATTATTCCGAAGTACATCTGCTGCTTGAACCTTTGAAAAACGGCCAGGGACTTGTGTTTGACACCCTTTGCAGCGAAGACAAGCTGGACAAAAACTGGCAGAGACTTGTTATGACACATCTTGCCGAAAAAACACATCTTGGTGTGCTGACAGGAAGCCCTATAACCGATATGAAAATCACACTGGTAAGCGGCAGGGCTCATATCAAACACACCGAAGGCGGCGACTTCCGCCAGGCGACCTACCGTGCGGTACGCCACGGACTTATGCAGGCAGAAAATGTGCTGCTTGAGCCATGGTACAATTTTACCATTACTGTGCCTATGGAAAACATCGGCCGAGTTATGTCCGATGTGCAGAAAATGTCTGGCAGTTTTGACCCTCCTGAAACTGTAGGAGAAAATGCCGTACTCAAAGGCACTGCACCTGTTGTGGAAATCAATGACTATAAATCAGAAATCATCAACTTTTCCCGCGGCAAAGGTAGAATCAACTGTCAGCTGAAAGGCTATTTCCCCTGCCACAACGCAAGTGAGGTTATCGAAAAATTTGCCTACGATCCTGAAGCTGACCTTGAAAACACCCCTGACAGTGTGTTCTGCACCCACGGTGCTGCCATTGTGGTAAAATGGTATGATGTAAAAAACACAATGCATCTTGAAAGCTTTTTGAAGCCAAAGCGTGAGGATGTCAGGCAAAGCATAACACGCAGAGAAGTTACCGAATACCGCAGTATATTGGAACAGGACAAGGAGCTCTTAAAAATTTTTGAGCAGACCTATGGCAAAATCAAGGTAGACAAGCGCACCGTTTTTGACCCTGCAAAAAATGAAAAATCCAAAAAAATGCCAAAGGAACGCCATTATGACAAAGACTTTCTTCTGGTGGACGGATACAACATCATTTTTGCGTGGGATGACCTTAAAGAAATTGCCAAAACCGATATAAATGCTGCAAGGGAACGGCTTATCAACATCCTTTGCAACTATCAGGGATTCAAACGCTGTGAAGTTATCCTTGTGTTTGATGCTTACAAGGTAAAAGGCAATGTGGGCAGTATTGAAAGATACCACAATATTACCATTGTGTACACCAAGGAAGCCGAAACCGCTGATATGTATATCGAAAAGGTAACCCATCAGATTGCAAAAAATCACCGTGTACGTGTTGCAACCAGCGACGGACTTGAGCAGATAATCATTCTCGGTCACGGTGCCATGAGACTTTCGGCCTCCAACTTTAAAGCAGAAGTTGATGAAATCGAAAAAGCTATCAGAGAAATTATCGAATAATTATTTCAGACAAAGCAAAAAATAAACCTGTCAGAATTGCCTGCAATGTCATTAAGTTAAGCGGGCTTCAAAAACATTAACTTAATATAATAAAACAAAATGTCATTCTGAGCGCAGCGAAGAATCTCCTTGTTTGATTAAACCGAGAGATTCTTCGGCATAAATGCCTCAGAATGACATATTTTTTGTTAACTTAATTACATTGAATTTAACTCTGACAGGTATTTTTTATCCCAGTGCCACATCAAGCACCATCATAAGTGTAAAACCGACTGCAAAAAAGATTGTTCCTATATTGGAATGCTCACCCTGTGACATTTCAGGGATAAGCTCTTCCACTACAACATAGAGCATTGCCCCTGCTGCAAAGCTGAGCAGATAAGGCAAAAGCGGAACTACAAGATTTGCCAGAAGAATGGTTGCTATTGCACCTATAGGTTCAATTACGCCCGATACAACACCATAGCTGAAAGCCTTATGATTTTTCATTCCGTTACTTTTAAGAGGCATCGAAATTATTGCCCCCTCCGGCAGGTTTTGTATTGCTATGCCCAAAGCCAGTGTCATGGCTGCTGCAAATGAAATATTTTCATTGCCGCCAAGCCAGCCTGCTGCCACAACGCCTACCGCCATACCTTCCGGAAGATTGTGCAATGCCACGGCAATAACCATCATTGTGGATTTGCCAAGATTGCTCTGTGCGCCTTCCGGGCTGTCACTGTTAATGTGCAGATGCGGTATTATGCTGTCCAGTATCAGAAGAAACAAAAAACCAACCCACACACCTACAAAAGCAGGAATAAACGCAAGTTTGCCCATATGCTGTGACTGGTCCATTGCAGGAATTATAAGGCTCCAGACTGATGCCGCAACCATAACGCCCGCCGCAAATCCGGTAAGAGAACGCTGAAGTCTTTGGCTCATTTCGCCTTTCATAAAAAATACGCCTGCAGCACCAAGTGTAGTGCCCAGAAAAGGAATAAAAATTGCACTTAAAACCTGTGCTGTCATCATATTTTTCACCTCCTGTTTGCTGTGTTTAATTATATATGACTGCGCTGCCAAAATCAGTAACATAGTCACATTCAGTATTATTATATTTTCAAAACACAAATACTGACACTAAATAATAACTGCAGAACATCCATCAGGGTATTCTGCAGTTTTGTTATATTTATTATTTTTCTGCTTTGCCTGTTTCCCAGTTCCAAGGATGCTTTTTGATTAAGCTATCTGCAAACGGAACAAAGAAAGAAACGATAAGTGCAGCAGCAAGCAGCCACTGATACCACAAAAGCGGAATAACATCCAGCGGACTTACTGTAAAGCCGAACAGTGCTGCAAGGGAGCCCATTGCAAGGAACTGTGCACCGTAAGGAATTGCACCCTGGAAGATACAGGAAACAATATCCAGGATGGATGCTGTTTTTCTTGGGTCAACCCTGAATTCTTCCGAAACGCTTTTTGCAATTGAACCAACCACAATGATTGCAACTGTGTTGTTTGCTGTTGCAAGGTCAGCTGCAGCTGCAAGTGCTGCGATACCTGCCTGTGCAGATTTTGGTCCTTTGATAAAGCCGCGGATTTTTGCAAGCAGCCAGTCGATACCGCCCTGTTTTGCAACCATATTGGACAAACCGCCAACCAGCAAAGAAAGGAAGAACACCTCTTCCATACCTTTGAAGCCGTCATAGATGCTCTGTGCAAATGTGAGCACTGTAAGTTCACCGCCAACAATGCCGATAATGCCTGCAGAGAAAATACCCACTGCAAGTGTAACAAATACGTTGAGACCCGCAACTGCAAGGCCAAGAACAAGTATGTACGGTACAACTTTGATAATATCAAAACTGAGATTTTCAATTGCCACAGCAGTGTCAGGTCTGCCGAAAATAACCAGAAGAATTACTGTAACAACTGCTGCAGGTGCTGCAATAAAACCGTTCACGCGGAATTTGTCCTTCATTTCAACACCCTGTGTTCTTGTGGCTGCAATAGTTGTGTCAGAAATCATTGAAAGGTTGTCGCCAAACATTGCACCACCCACAACTGCAGCCAGTGCCAGTGGCAGATTGAGACCTGCCTTGTCAACAAGACCGCATGCGATAGGAACAAGCGCTGTGATTGTGCCCATTGATGTGCCTGTTGCAACACCAAGGAATGCAGCAATCACAAACATACCTGCAATGAGAAACTGTGCAGGAACAAATGTGAGGCCAAAGTTTACTGTTGCATCAACACCGCCCATTGCTTTTGCAACTGCAGAGAATGCACCTGCAAGAAGATAAACCATGAGCATAATCTGGATGTTTTCATCACCGCAGCCATCTGTAAAATGCTTGAATTTTTCGTTGATTGTGCCTTTGAACATAATAAAGGCAACTACAATAGAGATAAAAAGCGCCACAGGAGAAGGAAATGTGTAAAAGTCATTCAGCACAACGCCTGCAACAATGTAGATTACTACAAAAACCAGCATAGGTATAAGTGACCAGCCGCCGATTTTTTTGTTGGTATTGTTTTCCACAATAACAACCCCTTTCTTTAAAATATACTTTCCTTTAATCTATTAAAAATCAATTTGCACGGCTATACCGTTCAAATCAGTTTTATCCGATAACCTTATTATTTTAGCAAAATTTTGTATTTTTTTCAATATCTGAATTTTTCACAACAACTTTTTTCACATTTATTTTTATAAAACCGCCGTACCGTGCATATAATTTTTATACATATAAAAAAGGCAGGTCACAATATGAACAAACAATACTCTTTACAGGGAACAAAAATTATAATGCGCAGACTGTTCAAATATGACACAGAAGAAATCATAAAATGTTTTGAAGCATACAATCAGCTGTTTTTTTCGCCTGTTACCCCTGATTTTATAAATTCAGTTTTGCTTGAGGGGGAGTTCTGGGGCGCATTTGTCAACAACGATATAGTTGCCTGCAGTTATATCTATCCCTTCGACTGCGCTCTGTCACAAAAAACCGAAAGATACTCACAGCTGACCGATTTTATCTCCAGCCCATCAGAATATATGATGCTGGGCTACACAGGTTTTCACAAAATCAATACTGAACAGAATTTTCCCCTTGATGATATAACCTCTGTATGCAGCAACATTTACAAGGCATTTATGAACACCGCAGAAATGCAGGCATTCCGCCACGGAAAAAAATCCGTGCTCCACTGTATGCCGCACAAGCTGCTGCCCGTGCTTTCGCCTGTTTTTGAATGCGGATATGAGCTTTTAAAGCTGCGTGGGCTGGAAAAACTTGTTGTGCACTATATTTTTGTCAAAACAGTATCCCCTGTCTGCAGTACTCCGTCACATCAAAAAGGAGAAAGCCACTGTGTTGCACAAAACAACACCAAAGCTCTCTCCCGTTTTTTAGAAGATGGTTACCGTGCATATGACACTTTCAAAGACAACAATAACACCGTTTTGCTTTTAAAACATCAATAGCCTATCAGCAAGCCCTTTTCCATTGCATAGAAGGTTGTAAGACCTTTGCAGTGATTGATTGTAATGTCATCTGTATGACATTTTTCCTTGATGATTGATACAAGTTTTTCAACTGCTTTAAGGTTGTTGCAGTGACTGATAACAACAGGTTTGTCTGTCATATCCTTCTGCTCATTCATATATTCAACCATTTTTTCCAGTGTTTTTTCATCGCCGCGCACCTTGAACATAAGTTCAACTGTGCCTTCAACACTTGCCTGGGCAATCAGGTGAATGCCCAATGCAGCAACAACTTTGCCAACCAGAGGTTTCATACGGCCCATTTTGATAAGATTGTCAAACTTTTCAAGTGTGAATACCAGACGCACTTCTTTTGCATATTGTTCAACCTTTTCAACAATTGTATCAAACGGCAAACCTTCGCCTATCAGTTTGTCAGCATAACGTGCAATCAGTGTCATTTCACCTGCTGTTGACAAGCTGTTTACAACATGAACATTTTTTTCAGGATAGTCTTCCTTTATCATTTTTTCAGCAACCTTTGCCGCATTGTATGTGCCGCTGAGATTGCTTGTAATACAGATGCAGATGATATTGTCTGCTGTTTTAAAATGTTCATAGAACGCATCCGGCGGAGGGCAGGCTGTTGAAGATGCGGATTTTTCTTTGCTCATTGCATCCAGAAGCATTGGAACATCAATGGTGTCATCATCGACAAATTCTTTTTCTCCTACGCGTATTGTGAGCGGTGCAATTTTAAGTTCAGCGTTTTTTAATGACTGCTTAGATACCATAAGGTCGCAGCTTGAGTCCATTACTATGTTCCAGCT
>JAGBFE010000324.1 GCA_018109965.1 Oscillospiraceae bacterium
GGGTTATGTGGGTTATGAGGAAGGCGGTCAGCTGACCGAAGCTGTGCGCAGAAAACCATATTCCGTTGTGCTGTTTGATGAAATTGAAAAGGCTCACCCAGATGTATTCAACGTGCTTTTGCAGGTGCTTGATGACGGCAGAATTACCGACAGTCAGGGCAGAACTGTGGATTTTAAAAACACAATTATCATCCTCACCTCCAACCTTGGCTCATCCTTTATCCTTGACGGCATCGAAAACGGTGAAATCACAGAAGATGCAAAAGAAAATGTTAACCGACTGCTCAAGACCTCATTCCGCCCGGAATTTTTGAACCGTCTTGATGAGATTGTGTTCTATAAACCGCTCAGCAAGGATGAAATCGGCGGAGTTGTTGATCTTTTGCTTGCAAACCTTGAAAAACGTCTTAAAGAAAAACAGTTGTCAGTTAAAGTTACTGATAATGCAAAGCAGTTTATCATCGATAACGGATATGACCCTGTTTATGGTGCAAGACCGCTTAAACGTTTTATTCAGCAGAAGGTTGAAACCCTTGTTGCAAGACAGATTATTGCATCCGACCCAAAACCTGACACAGTTTTTGTGGTGGACAGCGACGGTGAAAAACTTTTGCTTGTATAAACATATAGGTTAAAAACAAAGGTGCGTAGTTTCTGCTACGCACCTTTGACTTTTTATTCATCTGAAAAACTATTTTATCTGTTCAATAACTGATTGCGGGATTTCTATTGGTTGCTGTGAAACTGACAAATCCGCACTGACCGATACAGCACCGTCAATCTGTGCAGATAATATTTCGGTATATCCGCTGCATATTATATCAAGTTCATCAAGCTTTCCGTTTTCGAGAGTAATCTGCAATATTCCCTTTTCAATTTTAACGTTAATATCTTCCATTGTACTCTGGAACGAATTGAGGATATTTTCTATCTGCTGTTGGTTAAGAGCAAGGGAATAAACAGTTTCGTTCCCTTCTGTTTTAATATCAAACTCCCCGTTCTGCACAATTTCGTACGCAACCGCAAACAACTGTCTCATACTTAAACTGTCATAATTGCCCGAAGTACTGATATCAAAATGTGCGTTGTCGTCCTCAACAAACACCTTTCCGTCGCAGATGTAAATATCTAGCTTGCCGCGCTGAATATGACTTACCTGCATATCATTTACAATACCGCTGCGCACGGCAAATTCTTCATCTACACCCAAAGAGCCAAAGTTAAGTTCAATTTCCACTTCTGTATGCTGAACAGGCGCGTCCATATAATCATCAAATGCCGTTATAAGATCAAAAATGGAGTCAGAGACACGGCTGTCTTCACTGTTGCTGCTCTGACTGCCGCTGTCAGGCATTGGTCTTTCCGCAGGAATGTTTGTATGTTCATTTTGTTTTTTACCAACAAAACTGCCGATAAAAAATGCAGCTACAACTGCTGCAGCAAGCAGCACTACCAAAATAATTGTTTTGATGTTCTTTTTATTCTGCATATCACTACCTCCTTTTAACCTTTTATTTATAATAACATACAATATGTGATTATTATACGAAAAAATGTAATTACAGAAAAATATATACAAAAAACAGGACTTGTTTTGCACAAGTCCCGTTTTTGTATTGAAAATTATTTGTTTGGTTTTTTGATTTTGTTAAGTTTTGCATTGATTGCCAGCAAATCTTCTTTTGTGATTGTCGGACCGCCTTCGCCCATAAGACCTATCATACCTGCCATACGTGCAATAGTGAAACCGCCCATCATTTTGAACAGCCGATTGGAATGTTTGGATGTGTTTTGTGGAAATTGTAAAACCAAGGGCCGTTCATGCTTGTGTCGCCGCTTTTTCCCGGTTAAAGTCGGGATAGAAATTTCTGCGCAGACCCATATCAACATTTTGTGGGTCACGTCAGCTTTGCATTATGACATCTGTACATTATGAAGATACATAATATTCTGTAAAACCTTTAAAAGCTCTATCTTCATAGCTGACACACCTTTCCATAAAAGTACACACCCTGTTTTTTCAATTGTATCATTTGTTTTTTACCCCGTCAAATTTGTCTCATCAAC
>JAGBFE010000325.1 GCA_018109965.1 Oscillospiraceae bacterium
CAAAGGCTGTGACAAAGACAGTACCTTTTGAACGAAATTCCAAGAGAGCACGGAAAAGGTGAGAGCCGTGTAAAAGTAGTTTTTAAGGGAACATCACTTTCGAGCTGCGGTGCCGAACGTTTTTTTACCATTAAGTGCCGACGGAGTTTCACCGTTAAAGGAAAAACATATGATAGTATGTTGTAATAGGTGGTTTATAAACAAAGATATTTACTGTCTTTGTCCTGTTATAATTTCAGGACAAAGGCATTTTTTATTTTTCGATAAATATATTACAGATACATCAAAACACAAAAATTTTTATGGAGGAAAACAAAATGTACAAAAAAGTACCTACCGACTTAAACTTTGTGCAGAGAGAAAAGGAAGTGCTCAATTTCTGGAACGAAAACCAGATTTTTGAAAAGAGCATGGAACAGACAAAACAGGGCCAAACCTACACATTCTACGACGGCCCTCCTACAGCAAACGGCAAGCCGCACATCGGCCACGTTCTCACACGTGTTATCAAGGATATGATTCCAAGATACCACACAATGAAAGGCGAATTTGTGCCAAGAAAAGCAGGCTGGGACACACACGGTCTGCCTGTTGAACTGGAAGTTGAAAAACTTGTTGGCATCAACGGCAAAGAACAGATTGAGGCTTACGGCCTTGAACCATTTATCGCAAAATGTAAAGAAAGCGTTTGGAAATACAAAGGTATGTGGGAAGATTTTTCCGGTACAGTTGGTTTCTGGGCTGATATGGACGACCCATATGTAACATATCACGACGATTTTATCGAAAGTGAATGGTGGGCACTCAAAACAATCTGGGAAAAAGGCTTGCTTTACAAAGGCTTCAAAATTGTTCCTTACTGCCCACGCTGCGGCACACCGCTTTCCAGCCACGAAGTTGCACAGGGCTACAAAGATGTTAAAGAACGCTCTGCAATTGCAAAATTCAAAGTTAAAGGCGAAGATGCACACATCCTTGCATGGACAACCACACCTTGGACACTGCCTTCCAACGTTGCACTGTGTGTAAACCCAAAAGAAGAATATGTAAAGGTAAAAATGGTTGAAGACGGTGCTGTTTACTATATGGCACATGCACTGTGTGACAAAGTGCTCGGCGAAGACAAATACGAAGTGCTCGAAACATATGTAGGTACAGACCTTGAATACAAGGAATACGAACCACTGTGGAACTTTGTATCTCCAAAAGAAAAATGCTGGTATGTTGTATGCGACAGCTATGTAACCCTTACAGACGGTACAGGCGTTGTTCACATTGCACCTGCATTTGGTGAAGACGACGCAAATGTTGGCCGCAAATACAATCTCCCTCTCGTTCAGCTTGTTGACGGCAAAGGTGAAATGACAGCCGAAACAAAATGGGAAGGTATGTTCTGCAAAAAAGCTGACGAAGAAATCCTCAAAGACCTGCGCGAAAACGGTAAGCTCTTTGCAGCACCAAAATTTGAACACAGCTATCCACACTGCTGGCGCTGTGACACACCGTTAATATACTATGCACGCGAAACCTGGTTCATCAAAATGACAGCTGTTCGCGAAAATCTTATCCGCAACAACAACACAATCAACTGGATTCCAGAATCTATCGGCAAAGGCCGTTTTGGTGACTGGCTGGAAAACGTTCAGGACTGGGGCATCTCCCGTAACAGATACTGGGGTACACCACTGAACATCTGGGAATGTGAATGCGGCCACAAACACGCAATCGGTTCAAAGGCAGAACTCAAGGCAATGAGCCCTAACTGCCCTGACGAAATCGAACTTCACCGTCCATTCATCGACGAAGTTACAATCACCTGCCCTGAATGCGGCAAGCAGATGAAACGTGTACCGGAAGTTATCGACTGCTGGTTTGACTCCGGCTCAATGCCATTTGCACAGCACCACTATCCATTTGAAAACCACGATTTGTTTGAAGCACAGTTCCCTGCAAACTTTATCAGCGAAGCTGTTGACCAGACTCGTGGCTGGTTCTACTCACTGCTGGCAATCTCCACACTGCTCTTTGACAAAGCTCCGTTCAAAAACGTAATCGTTCTCGGTCACGTTCAGGACGAAAACGGTCAGAAAATGTCCAAGTCCAAAGGCAACGCAGTAGACCCGTTCGATGCGCTTGAAACATATGGTGCCGACGCTATCCGCTGGTACTTCTATGCAAACAGTGCACCTTGGCTGCCAAACCGTTTCCACGGCAAAGCAGTTACCGAATATCAGCGTAAATTTATGGGTACATTGTGGAATGTTTACGCATTCTTTGCACTCTATGCTGATATCGACAAATTTGATCCAACAAAATACACACTTGACAAAGCTACACTGTCTGTAATGGACAGATGGCTTCTTTCCAAACTCAACAGCACAGTAAAAGCGGTTGACGACCACCTTGCAAACTACCGCATTCCTGAAACTGCAAAGGTTCTGCAGGAATTTGTGGACGATATGTCCAACTGGTATGTTCGCCGCAGCCGTGAACGCTTCTGGGCAAAAGGCATGGAACAGGACAAAGTCAATGCTTATATGACACTGTGGACAGCACTTGTTACACTGTCCAAAATTTCAGCACCGATGATTCCGTTCATGACAGAACAGATTTATCAGAACCTTGTGCGCACAACTGACGAAAACGCACCGCTTTCTGTACATCTGTGCTCATTCCCAGAATGTGACGAAAGCTTTATCGATGCTGACCTGGAAGCTGATATGGCTCTTGTGCTTGAAGTTGCAACACTTGCAAGAAGTGCACGTAATGTTTCCGGCATCAAAAACCGTCAGCCACTTTCCAAAATGTATGTAAAAGCTGACCGTGAACTCAACGACTACTACAAGGCAATCCTTGCAGATGAGCTCAATGTAAAAGAAGTTGAAGAAATCAGCGACGCAAGCGGCTACATCAGCTACAACTTTAAACCACAGCTTAAAACACTCGGTCCAAAATACGGCAAACGCCTTGGCGAAATCCGTACAATGCTGGCAGAGCTTGACGGCGGCAAAGCAAAAGCAGAACTTGACCGTGACGGACAGATTGTGCTCAGCAGTCCAAACGGCGATATCACTCTCACAGCCGAAGACCTGCTTATCGAAACAAAACAGACCGAAGGCTTTGAATCTGTTGCTGACAACAACGTTATTGTTGCTCTTGATACACAGCTTACAGATGCACTTATCGAAGAAGGCTTTGTGCGCGAAATCATCTCCAAACTGCAGACAATGCGTAAAGACGCAGGATTTGAAGTTATGGACCACATTGACGTATTCGTAAGCGGCAACGAAAAGGTTAGTGCTGTTATGACTGCAAATGCAGAGGAAATCAAAGAAAACGTACTTGCAGATTCCCTCACAGTTGCTGCAGCTGAAGGATACACAAAAGACTGGGATATCAACGGCGAAAAAGTTGTATTTACAGTGGTAAAAAAGTAATTAAAACAATTTAACAGTTTTTACGGGAAGGCCCAGAGGGTATTCCACATAATAAAACATCGTTTCTATATTACAATTTTTGCGTCTGAATTGTTCAAAAAGGCACTGACATACACAAAGTATGGCAGTGCCTTTTTTCACTTATCATTCATCAAAAATTGAGGTATAGAAATGCACACACCTGCAAAACGGCAGTTTTTGTGCAAATGCAATGAAAATTGCCGCAGGCATACTTTGTGTCTGGCAAGGCAATTTGAAGCTGTCAGTTGCCAAAACAATGCCTTTTTGCAGGCGATGTTTTATTGTGCGGAACACCCTAATGCCTTCCCGTTTTTTATTGTAGGGGACGGCGTCCCCGACGTCCCGTTTGACATAATATATATTGTACGTTACAATAAAACTGATAATATAAAAACTTTGATTTTGAAAGGTTTTGCATATTCAGATGATTTACAGTATTGACAAAAACGGCAAAGCGGCATATATGCAGCTTTATGAACAGGTGCGAAAAGATATTGTCAAAGGCATTTACCCTTACGGCTCAAAATTGCCGTCAAAACGCATAATGGCGGAGGAAACAGGGGTGAGCGTTATCACCGTGCAGCATACATATGAAATTCTGTGCGATGAGGGTTATGTGGAAAGCCGCCAGCGCAGCGGTTATTATGTTCTTTACAGAGAAAAGGATTTTATTTCCACCACAGACACATCTGCTGTTGCGGCGGTAAAAAACACTGAAATTCCCGGCACAAAAAACGCTTTTCCTTTTTCGGTGCTCAGCAAAACAATGCGCAAGGTGCTCAGTGACTATGGCGAAGAAATCCTTTCAAAATCTCCAAACCAGGGCTGTATTGAACTGCGCAGTGCAATTTCGGCTTATCTGACCCGCAGCACAGGCATCAATGTTCAGCCACAGCAGATAGTTATCGGTGCAGGGGCGGAATATCTTTACAGTCTTACTGTGCAGCTTTTGGGTAACGATAAAAAGTTTGCACTTGAAGACCCAAGCTATGAAAAAATCCATCAGGTTTATACAGCAAACGGTGTGCAGTGTGATATGCTGCGTATGGCAGCGGACGGCATACATACCTCCGAGCTTGAACGTACCGATGCTACAGTGCTGCACATCACACCTTTCAACAGCTATCCAAGCGGTGTTACGGCAACAGCGACAAAAAGATACGAATATATCCGCTGGGCTGAAAAGCGGGGCGGGGTAATTATCGAGGATAACTATGCGTCAGAACTTACAGTTTCAATGAAAAATGACGACACGGTTTTTTCCCTTTCCAACACCTGTTATGTAATTTATATCAACACCTTTTCCGAAACCGTTGCCCCGTCAATGAGGGTTGGCTATATGGTTCTGCCACAGCCTATGGTATCGGATTTTGAAAACAAGCTGGGCTTTTATTCCTGCACTGTACCTGTGTTTGAACAGTATGTGCTGGCAGAGCTTATCAACAACGGCGACTTTGAACGCCACATCAACCGTGTACGCCGTCAGCGCAGAAAAGAAAAGCAGGGCAGATAAAAGAAAGCGTATAAACTATTGTAATGGGGTGACATAATGAACAATGAATTGAAAATAATAATTGCAATTATCAGCATTATGATTGCAGTATTTATAATTGTTTTGCTGCTTATAAGCGGAGTGAATTTGAGTGGAATGGAAATCCACAGGGGAATAAAACTTAACTGAATTCAAAAATTGACAGATAAAAATACCTATCAAACACTGTACAGTGCTCTGATGGGTATTTTGCTTTTGAATTTGTAGTCATATTATCATAATGTTCTGATTTGTGAAATCTGGTTATATAAAAACTTTCTTTTTTGGATATTTATTTAATATCAAATTGGGATATAATGGAAGCATAAGATAAAAGTCCGGACAAATTTAACGGAAAGCAGGAACAAAGATATGAACAAAAAGAAATTTACTGTGCGTGATATGGCAATGATTGGTGTTATGGCTGCCATAGTTTTTGTAGGCAACAACATCCAGCTGCCAAAAATCCCAACACCTCTCGGCCCAACACGTATCCACATCGGCAATGTTATGTGTATTCTTGCAGGGCTGCTGTTCGGTGCGGTGCCGGGCGGTCTTGCTGCAGGTATCGGCGGTGCTATATATGACCTTATGGACCCGTTTTATGCAAAGGAATTCTGGATTACATTTATCCTCAAGTTTGTAATGGGCTGGGTTGCAGGTTTTATTGCAAA
>JAGBFE010000326.1 GCA_018109965.1 Oscillospiraceae bacterium
CACCGTAGGGAACTATGCCCACATTGCCCCGCGGAAATTCAACAGATCAAAATATATCAAATTGCAGCGGACGGCGTCCCCGACGTCCCGCAAAACAACGGACAACACAAACCACAAACCCAACAAGGAGGCGCTAATATGATGCACAACCAGAACTACAACAGAGACAAAAAACATCTGCTGCTCCACCCACAGCAAAGGCTTGTGATTATCCTTGCCATAGCACTGATTGCAGGCTTTATGCCTTATTTTGCCCGCAGCTTCCGCACCGAAGCAACGGTAAATGCCACAGTGGAATTTTTAAAGGAAGGCGGTTATAAGGAAGAATACTACACCACAGGCTATTATGTGGAGTTTGCCTCCGATACCGAAAAAATTGTGGTGGAATATATGCTGGAGGATGCGGTTTCGGTTTACGCTGACGGCATGTTCCATTCACCGCAGGCGGCGGTGTCGCTGTCAGCGCTGAAGCAGTACGGAGTAAATATTGTCACAATGCCGCCCGATAAAATCTATGAAAAGCTGACCCAGCACGGATACAGCACTTATAGCGTGTATCAGTAAAAGCCATATAAATACGGCACATAAAATTACTTTGCATTAACGAGGTCACTATGGAACAAACCAAAACAGTACCAAACAAATTTGGTCTGTGGGACTATCCCCTGCTTATAAAATATCTGGAGGATATGGCAAGCCAGGGCTGGCTGCTGACAAAATATCACGAAAAAACACTGGATTTTGCAGCAACCGAGCCTAAAAATGTAAAATTTGCCGTCACCTTTTTCCGGGAATACAACTATGCAGGCCACACCCCGCCCGAAGACCTTGTGTATATGTGGGAGGTGCTGGAAACTGACGGCTGGCACAACGTGACCCACAACCACTATATGCAGATTTTTTACAACGAGGACGAAAACTGCACCCCGTTCCACACCGACGCCACAGTTCAGCTTGCAAACTTTGATATGCTTATGCAGGAAAGCTTGCTCAAAAAATGGCAGTACAGTGCAAGAGCACTGCTGACCTATCTGCTTATCCGTGGTGCAAGCTATCTGCACAGTGTGCAAAAGGCACAGCTCGAAACAGCAGAGCTGTATTCCCTGCTGGCATTTGCAATACCGCTGGCTGCCTTTCTCGTTTACGAAATGGGCTACAACTTTTTCCGCAGGGTAAAATATCAGCAGTGGCACAGGCAGGCTGTTGTGCTTGCACAGGAAGAAAACGAGTTTATGACACCTTACGAAAACAATTTCTACGGCAGTCTGCATTTTTCGGTGACACTGGTGTTCTGCCTTGTGTTTGTGGCAATGCTGTTTCTGGCAGGCAGCGAAGATGTGAATATATTCGGGTCAATTGAAGGTCCGCTGTATGCACTGGATAATATACATATGTTTATACTGTCAAGAATACTCACATCGGTAAAGTTCAGCCGATTTGAAGATGAGGGCGTGATACTGCCTGTAAGGGAAAAATATCCCACATCTTCACTGCTGTTTGGGCTGTTTGTGGTTATGGTGCTGTATATGCTGTCATTCACTGCCCGCGTGCCAAGGATTTTTTAACAAGACAAACGGGCAAATGCACATTGCCTTTGAAACCCGATAACATTGCAGGGGGCGATGCCCACATTGCCCCGCGGAAATTCAACAGATCAAAATATATCAAATTGCAGGGGACGGCGTCCCCGACGTCCCGCAAAACAACGGACAACACAAACCACAAACTCAACAAGGAGGTACAGTATGGAGCAGTACCGCGAAAAAAACAAATTTACTCTGTGGCAATATCCTTTGCTTATATCCCATCTTGAAGAAATGGCGCAAAAAGGCCATATGCTGTCAGAGTTTGACGGCAACGAGCTGGTATATGACCAATGTATGCCACAAAAGGTGCATTTTGCGGTCACCTTTTTCCCCGATTACGATTTTCTTGACCCTGTGCCGCCTCCTGCACTGGAACGGCTGTGGGAGTTCTGCGACCAGAACGGCTGGCAGCATATAACCGACAACGCCTCAATGCAGATTTTCTGCAGCACAGCGCCAAACCCTGTTCCGCTGCACACCGATGCGGTGGTTCAGCTGGACAATTTCAACGCAATGATGAAAATCGAAAAGGTCAGAAACTGGAAAAGCAATGTCATTACAAGCGGGATAACCACCCTGTTTATCGTTACCGTTATGGCTTTTGCCGCAATGGACGGTGCATTTATACAGTTCATAAAACGCATAAGCCCTGTTATGCTTATACTGTTTGCAAAACACATCTATACATTTCTGGCTGACGGCGCAAAATGGCTTAGCTATCACCGATGGTACAAAAAGGCAAAGGAACTTGCCGCACAGCAGAACATTTTTTATCCCCCAAAGGAAAATATTGCCCTGCAAAAAACCGATACCGCAGTGCTGACAGCATTTTTGGTGCTGCTCGTGTTTTTTATGTTCCGCAGCGGCGACATTGTTGCAGCACTGGTGTGGTTTGCGGTGATTTTTGGCATAATGGCGTTTTACATTCTGGTACTGCGCACAATGAAAGAGGACGGCATCCCTGCAAAGGAAAACCGCACCATAGCCGCAGTGCTTGTTATACTGCTTATAATAGTACTTATCATAATGCTGCCGTTTATAATTATGCTTCTTGGCGAAAGCGGGCTTGGTGTGGATGTTGTCACAATAACACCTGAAACTGTGGGGTAAAGATATTGAAATATATCTGTGATTGTGATATAATAAAGCTGAAAATGATAAAGGGAGTGGTTTAATGAAAAAAATTTTGGCAGTAGTATGTGTACTTACAATATTGCTGTGTTCCTGCAGCAAAACCGAATACCTTAACCGAGTGGAAAGTGAAGACGGAAACGGGTATGTAATGGAAATATACACTGATGAAACCATGACCACTATGACGGGCTTTGAAAGATATGATGCAAATGACGTTATGCAGCTGAAGGTTGAGCACAGCTTTGACAAAAAAGGCAACCGCACCAAAACAGTACAGTATGATGAAGACTTGAATATTGTGCATACAATTGAATGGAGTTATGACAAAAACGGAAACAATACTGTCATAAGCTGGACAGATCAAAGCAGCACCGAAACTGCACGTATTGAAAACGACTATAATAGTGACGGAATTAAAACTGAAAGCCGTACCTATTATGGAGATTTTATGGAAAGTAAAACAGAATACAAATCTGACGGGACAGGAAATGAATTTGGACTGCAGGACCATATCGAAACAGAATATAACACGGACGGTACGGTAAAAGGTTATAATGTTGAAGAGTTTGACAGTGCAGGTTATCAGACATATAAGGAATACACACCTGACTGGATAATACAGTATAGCAGACAGTATACGCCCGACGGACCAATTGAAATATATTATGATGAAAACGGAAACGTAAAAGAATAAAACAGAACTCCATTGACTTCACAATGTCATTAAGTTAACAAAAAATATGTCATTCTGAGGTCCCCCTGCGAGGGGAATGTCACGAAGTGACAAGGGGTGTGCCGTCTCCGGCGAGGAATTTATGCCGAAGAATCTCTCGGTTTAATCAAACAAAGAGATTCTTCGCTGCGCTCGGCTATATTAAAGCCTTATGTTGTTGTAGATAAATATACATTTTAGGGCATAAAAATCCAGTAATAATACTTTGTAATATTATTTTAGTGAATATCATTGAATATTAAATAACATTTTTCTATCCCAAAACTTTTAAATTATCACATACGATAATCAAATGTAACGAAATATACTATTATTAAAAGAAAAAGGACTATACAAATAGTCCTTTTTCTTTATATGACAATCATTTTAATTAATAGTTTCTGCAATTTTCTCAAGATATTTTAGCAATCCTAATCTCATACTGTAGGGCGAGTCATATTCTAATTGTATGGGTTGAATTTTATTTTTCAAAAAACCTACTTGCTCATAAAAAGAAATTCTGTGGGCATAGCAATCTAATGTGATAAATATTATACCGCTTTCGTTTTGTATTTTTTGAGCAATGTACGCTGCGAAAGATATAAGTTGTCTTCCTATTCCCATATGTTGATATTCGTTAGAAACAGCTAATCTTGCTATTTTTAATGCTGGTGCAGTTTGAAGA
>JAGBFE010000327.1 GCA_018109965.1 Oscillospiraceae bacterium
CGGTAAACCCAGACACTCCAGTTGCCTGTAAATACTGACGGAATCACCGCAAGTGCAAGTGCGATAAAGCACACTGCAGGGGTATAAACCCTTGCAAATTTTGTGATGAATTTTTCGCTTTTGCTTTTTTTGTTGCTGGCGTTTTCCACAAGGTCAAGAATACGGTTGACTGTGGAGTCGCTGTATTCCTTTTGCACCCTTGCTGTCAGCACCCCGCTTGTGTTGATGCAGCCGCTTAAAATCTCGCTGCCTGCTGCCACATCCCTTGGCACACTTTCGCCTGTAAGGGCCGATGTGTCAAGGCTGCTTTCGCCTGTGAGCACCAGTGCATCCAGCGGCACACGTTCCCCCGGGTTGATAACAATTATATCATCGGGTTTTACATCATAAGGGTCTTTGCGCACAGCCTTGCCGTCGGTAAGTACATTGGCAAAGTCAGGGCGGATATCCATAAGGTCGGATATGGAACGGCGGCTTTTGTTGACCGCATAGCTCTGGAACAGCTCACCCACCTGAAAAAACAGCATTACTGCCGCACCCTCGGGATATTCACCCACGCAGAAAGCGCCGATTGTTGCAACGGTCATCAGAAATTCTTCGTCAAAAACCTGACCGTTAAAGATATTGCGCACCGCATTGATGAGCACATCCAGCCCTGCGATGATAAACGCCGCAAAAAACAGGCCAAAACGCACTGTTTCGCCTGCGTTCACCACCCAGCCAAGCACAAAAAACACCGCAGCAACAAGAATTTTGTATAGTTCTTTTTTGTTTTGCTTTGTCATAAATGGTCTCCCATATTGAATTGTATATAAAACATGTCACCTACAGCGGCAAAATTTTGCCTTTCAGACACAGTTTATTGTAAAAGCCTTTTTAAGCTCTTGTCATTACAACTTCTTTGGAAACTTTTGCAATTGCTGCCATAATTTTTTCTTCGGTCTGTTCAACTGCATTTTCGTCCATTTCCACAATGAGCTTTGTAGTCATAAAGTTGAGTGTTACCTCTTCCACTGTGTCGATTTTTTCGATAAGTCGTTCCATTCTTGCGGCACAGTTTGCACAGCAAAGACCTGTGAGACGATATGTTTTTGTCATAATCTTTTCCTCTTTATGTACAATTTGATTTTCGCCAAAACAGTTGAACAGCCATTCAACTGTTTTGTTGTAATATATTATAGTTGAACGTCCATTCAACTGTCAATATATTTTTCAAAAATTCACACTAATCCGCCATATTTGCATCATTTTGTGTATTGTGCTGACAGCTACACACAATAAAAAACGGCATACGGAAACTCCGTATGCCGTCTGTGATTTAAGTGCTGTTTTGTTCAGCTGTATAAAACCGCCGTGATATAGGCAGCTTTGCAGATTAACCCATTATCCTATTTTTCTCTTTTTCATTTCAAGGCGCATGCGGTCACTTATCATGGCGATAAATTCACTGTTGGTCGGTTTGCCCCGCATATTGCTTATGGTGTAGCCAAAATAGTCGTTCATCACTTCAACATTGCCGCGGTCCCACGCAACCTCAATAGCGTGGCGGATTGCACGTTCCACACGGCTTGCAGTGGTTTTGTTGGCCTTTGCCAGTTCGGGATACAAGCGCTTGGTAACCAGAGTGATTACCTCCGGCTCGTTGATTACCATAATTATCCCCTGCCTTAACAGGCTGTAGCCTTTGATGTGTGCAGGTACACCCATTGTGTGCAGTATTTCGCTGACTTCGTATTCAAGATCGCTGCCTGTCTGTTTGCTGTAGCTTGTTTTGAACAGCTGTTCAATACGGTCAAGCAGCATCTCGTAAGAATACGGTTTTAAAAAATAGTAGTCATATCCCGCACCGAGTATCTGACCTGTTATTTTTTCGCTGTCTGTTGTGCCTGTGGCAAAAAACAGTTTGGGAGAATCTGCCAGCTTTTCACATTCCCTTTTTACTCCAATGGCATCCAAGCCGCTTAAAAATACATCAGCGACCAGAACCTGCGGCTTTATCTGTTCCACCTGCTGCAGAAGTGCTCTGCCGTCTTTGGAACAAAAATAAACCTTTATCCCTTTTTCTTCAAAAAATCTTTTAGTGTTCTGTATCACTTCGTTGCTTTGCTCGCTAAATAAAATCCTGAGTTCTTTTTGTTCCATCCTTAAAAACTCCTGTGTTTATTTAACAGTCTTTTATAAACCGTTATCATCTTACCATATTTTGCCGGTATGCTCAACTGTTTCGATATTATTCGACATAAATCGACAAATGCTTTCAGTTTGTGATAATTTGCGGCTTTATTTTTATTAAAATTTTGCATTACAGCCTGTACAATTTGCCTTCCTCAAGGGTGTAGGCTTTGTCCGCCATAGTCAAAAGGGACAAATCATGGGTTATCATTACCACTGCTGTACCGTTTTGTTTGAGCTGACAGATTTTGTCAAGCACAAGTGCCGCGCTTTGTTTGTCAAGATTGCCTGTGGGCTCATCACAGAACAGCACTTTGGGTTCCAGCACCAGCGCCCGTGCAATTGCCACCCGCTGCTGCTGACCGCCCGAAAGCTGATGGGGCAAATGCTGTGTGCGGTGGCCAAGGCCCACCTGTTCAAGCGCTTTGAGCGCCATTGCAGTGCGGCGGCTACGGGGGATATTGCGGTATCTGAGGCCAAGCTCCACATTTTCCCGTGCAGTCATAGACGAAATCAGATTGTAGCCCTGAAACACAAAGGCGGTATCACTGCGGCGCATACGGCAAATCTGCCCGTGTGTCATATCATTTATCCTTTTGCCGTTAATTTCCAGTGTGCCGCTGTCAAAGCTGTCAAGGCAGCTGAGCACGTTGAGCAGGGTGCTTTTGCCGCAGCCCGATTCCCCTGTTATGATGCACATTTCGCCTTCTGCTGCACTAAAATCCAGACTGCGGAGCACCACATTTTCCCCATCGGCTCCGCAATATTTTTTTACAATTTTTTCAGCTTTGAGCATTGTTTTCCCCCAAGTATTAAGCCCCTGTTATTGTACATAATAGTGTTATCTGCCGGGAGGTATATTATGCTTAAAAAGTGTATTAAAATATTTTTAAGCGGCACTGCGCTTTTTGCCGCATTTGCTGTTTATGTTTATTTTCAGATACCTGACGATTTATACAGCACACAGGACGGTCAGGTGAATATAAGAAGTCTGCCCATGGTCACCGTTACACCTGCAGGTCACAGCACTCACCATGCGGTAACCGCACCGTCACAGGCCCTTAAATATTCGGCAAAGCTGTTTGGTGTTGTCCCCCTGCGGGACGTCAATGTTTCGGCATCGGACATACGCAAGGTGGCGGTTGCAGGCATACCTTTTGGGATAAAAATGTTCAGCGACGGAGTTATGGTGGTTGGGTTTTCTGACATTGAAACTTCCGCAGGATACACCTGCCCCGCC
>JAGBFE010000328.1 GCA_018109965.1 Oscillospiraceae bacterium
CAAGGGCACAGAGGTTTCCAGCGAGATGGAGCTTTTTTTCAAGCTTTGCCCTTGCAAAATGTATGCAGTTACAGGCTCTGACGGCAAAACAACCACAACAAGCCTTATTGCAAAAATGCTGGAAGAAAGCGGCAAAAAAGTATATCTTGGCGGCAATATCGGGCGTGCGCTTTTGCCAATTGCAGAAGAAGTTAACGAAGATGATGTTGCAGTTGTGGAACTTTCCAGCTTTCAGCTTATCAGTATGAAACAGTCTCCTGACGTAGCTGTGGTAACAAACGTTACTCCAAACCATCTTGACCATCACAAGGATATGCAGGAATACATTGATGCAAAACGCAATATTCTTTTGTATCAGAGTGAAAACTCAAAATCTGTACTCGGTTTTGAAAACGAAGTTTCCAAAGGTATGGAAAGTGATGTAAAAGGTAAAGTGCGTTTCTTTACACGTCTTTCCAAAATCGACAACGGCGGTTTCATTGATGATGCAGGATACCTTACAATAGACGGCAGACAGATTGTACACCAGAGCGAAGTTGCATTGCGCGGACTGCATAATCTGGAAAATCTCCTTGCTGCATTCTGTGCAGTTGAAGGGGATGTATCTGAAGAAATTATGGCAAAGGTTGCAAGAGAGTTCAAAGGTGTTGAACACCGTATCGAACCTGTGCGTACACTTAACGGTGTCCAGTGGTTCAACGACTCCATTGCCTCCAGCCCGACAAGAACAATTGCAGGTCTCAAAGCATTTCCGCAAAAAATCTGTATCATTGCAGGCGGATACGATAAAAACATCCCTTATGAACCGCTGGCAAAACCAATTCTCGACCATGTCAAGCTTTTGGTTGTTATGGGTCAGACAGGTCCAAAAATCGAAAAAGTTGTGCGCGAACACAGCTGTTTTGCAGCCAGTGACATAAAAATCCTTCACGCTGACAGTATGGAACAGGCTGTACAGCTTATGTACGAAAACACATCAGCAGGTGATGTTGTAAGTCTTTCACCGGCATCGGCAAGCTTTGATCTGTATCCAAACTTTGAAGTTCGCGGCAGACACTATAAAGAACTGGTAAACAAATTATGATAGTGAACGCAACGGAAAACACGGAAAAATTTGAAAATATAATCCGTAATTCTGATTTTTTGGGCAAAAAAATATATGCAGACTATATAAGTCAGCAGCTTAAAGAAACCAACAGCTTTTATGTGGGGGACAATACTGCGTTTATGCTTTCGGGCACAAACCTCACCCTCTGTGGAAAACTAACAGGGGATGAGCTGGAAGAAATACTGATGTTCTGCAACTTCTGCGGTGTAAAATCAATCGAAAGCCAGATTCCCGGCTTACCAATGAATATTGACAGGGTACTGCATATTATGGAATATGCGGGCACTGCGGCGGAAAAACAGCAGTATATAGTTGTAAATGACGATAATTATTCTTTTATCAAATTCTGCTGCAGCAATTTTCACAATTTAAATTTTGATATTGTTTATTCCAACTTTGCACGCAAAATAAACAGGGGAATATCCAATACTTATCATTTGAAACATAATGGAGTTATTGTAGCAGGAGCTATTTCTACCATATATGATGAGGATACAGTTTATATAACATTTGTATCCACACAGCCTGAGTACAGAAAACAGGGGTATGCCGCAAAGGTTATAAAACATATTATTGCCGAAAACGCAGATAAAAAAGTTATACTCAAATGCGAAAATGCCTTAAAACCA
>JAGBFE010000329.1 GCA_018109965.1 Oscillospiraceae bacterium
AAAGTGCAGCAATATCTCTGCAAAGTTCATCAACATTTTCCTGTGTTGTTGCCCAGCTTGTGCAGAAACGCACAACTGTATATCCTTCTTCCTTGCCGTCTTCCCAATAGCTTGAAGCGTATTTTTCGTTGAGTTTTTCAAGCATATCATTTGGCAGGATAGGGAACTGCTGGTTTGTTGGTGAGTCAAACAGGAACTTGATGCCTTTTGCTGCAAAAGCATCTTTTATCTGCATTGCCTTGTCAATTGCACCTTTGGAAATTTCGTAGTACAAACCGTCTTCAAACAGTGTTTCAAACTGAATACCAAGGAATCTGCCTTTGGCAAGCATAGCACCGCGCTGTTTGATGTGATAACGGAACTCAAAGTCGCCGCCGCCGTTTGTAAACACAACAGCTTCGCCGAACATTGCACCAACCTTTGTGCCGCCGATGTAGAAGATATCGCAGTATTCTGCAAGGTCCTTCATTGTGATTGTGCTGTCGTATGCTGCCATACCATAGCCAAGGCGTGCACCGTCAAGGAACAGCGGCAGATTGTATTTGCGGCAGGTTGCACTGATTGCAGCAAGTTCATCTTTTGTATATGTTGTCCCGTTTTCAGTAGGGTGGCTGATATATACTGCACCTGGCTGTGTGATGTGTTCACGGTTGCCCTGTGCATAGTGCCAGTCGCAGGCTTTTGCAATCTGTTCTGCAGTGATTTTGCCGTCAGGGCTTGGCAGTGTCATAACCTTGTGGCCTGTTGCTTCAATTGCACCGCTTTCGTGGCTTTCAATGTGTCCTGTGTTTGCACACAGTACACCCTGATGTGGTCTCAGTATGCTTGCAAGAACAATAAGGTTTGTCTGTGTGCCGCCAACGATAAAGTGCACATTGACATCCTTGCCACATTCCTTTTTAATCAGTTCTCTTGCTCTTTCGCAATGAGGGTCAAGACCGTAACCCGGCTGCTGTTCCATGTTTGTTTCAACAATTCTTTCAATTATACGAGGATGTGCGCCCTCGGCGTAGTCACATTCAAATCTTATCATAATTTAACATCTCCTGTTTGGTTGTATAAAATTTTAATCATAACGTCATTGTAGCATATTTAAAGTATAAAAGCTATGTTAATTATAATAAAAAAGCAAACTGCTTTTTGAAGATAAATACAAAAAACATTCAACATTATTAAATTTAAAATTACATATCTTTGTGCTATACTGTATATGTATATTTTTATGGGAAAGGAAATTTGCAGTGAAGCTGATTATTGCAGAAAAACCGGAGCTTGGCAAAGCCATAGCAGCGGCAATATGTGACAAACCTGTCTTTAACCGTGACGGCAGTATACTGTGCGGCGAATACACCGTTATTTCTGCATTCGGTCATCTGTTCAAGCTCAAACAGCCTGAAGAGTACGATATAAAGTACAAAAAGTGGACCAAGGATACCCTGCCGATTTTCTTTGAAAACTGGGACATTGTGCCAAGCGCTGACAAAATCGGCCGAGTAAATGTTATTGGCAATCTGCTTAAACAGGCGGACGAAGTTATCCATGCAGGAGACCCTGATGATGAAGGGCAGCTGCTTATAGACGAAATTCTTGAGTATTTCAAATATAACGGCAAGGTTATGCGTCTTTCCACAAACGACAATAACCCGGAATATATCCGCAAACAGCTTGGTAAAATGGAATCAAACGAAAAACATCTGCCAAACGGCTATTCTGCCCGTGCACGCAGTGTGGCGGATTTTATTGTGGGTATCAACTACTCCCGCTTTTTCACCCTTTCCAACCGAACAAGAGACCTTATGAATGTGGGCCGTGTGCAGACACCAACACTTGGTCTTGTAGTTGCAAGGGATATGCTTATCGAAAACCACACAAAAATGAACTATTACGAGCTTTTTGTGGATTTTGACGGCGATTTGCAGGGGGTTAAGGCAAAGTTTTACCCCAATCCCGAAAGCCCTGTTCTGGATGAAAACGGCAAGGTTCTGGACAGGTCAATGCTGGAGAAAACCCTTGCATATTTAAAACGCAACCCTGTGGATGTGAAAATTGAAAAGTCAAAAGCAAAGGAAAAACCACCATTGCCTTTTAACCAGGTGGAACTGCAGACCTACTGCGGCAACAAATTCGGTTATTCCCTTGAGCAGACCAGCAAAGCGGCACAGGACCTGCGTGAGATATACAAGGCAATCACCTACAACCGTTCCAGCAGCCGTTACCTCAATGAAGAACATTATGCGGATGCGCCAAGGGTGGTCAGTGCCGTGCTTGGCATAACAGGCATTGACCTGCCTGACCTTGATTTAGGCATAAAATCAGCCTGTTTCCGCAAGGTCAAGGAACCGCACCACGCCATTATCCCGACAGGCACAAAGGTGGATTTAAACAAGCTGACAGAGGTGCAGAAAAACGTTTATCTTGCAATCTGTATGTACTATCTTGCACAGTTTCTGCCCGAGGCAGTGGACAGCAAGACCACCCTTACGGCACAGCTTAAAAACAATAACTCCATAAAAGCACAAAGCCTTTTGTGCGACAGTCAGGGCTGGCGAAAGTATTTTAAGGAAAAAAATACCGAGCCGTCACCACTTGATAATGTAGCTGCAGGAGATTATACTGTAAATGTCATTGATGGCGAAATCAAGGAGATTGAAACCAAACCGCCAAAGCGTTATACAGAAATTACATTGAACAAAGATATGACTTCGGTGGCAAAATATGTAAAAGACCCCGAAATCCGCGACCTGCTGCTGCGCAAGGACAAGGACAGCGATAAGGACAAGGGTTCAATCGGTACCGAAAGTACCCGCACCGCAATCATCACCAATCTTATAACACGCGGATACATTGCCAAAAAAGGCAAAAATCTTATCTCTACCCAAAAGGGCAGGGAACTGTACAACTGTCTGCCTGATGAAATAAAAAAGCCCGATATGACGGCAAAATGGTGGGCAATACAGGAAAAAATAAAGGAAAACGAAGCAACACCACAGGATTTGTACAACGATGTACTGGAAACTGTAAACAAAATTATCAGTCAGCGTTATTCCTTTGCAATAGGCAAAAACAAATTTGACAGCCCACTGCCGTATCAGGAACAGATACTTGGAAAATGCCCCCGCTGCGGCGGCGAGGTGCTGGAAAACACCAAAGGCTTTGGATGTGTCAACTGGCCGCAGCCCCACAACTGCAAGTTTGTCATCTGGAAAGAGCCTTTGCAGTTTAAGGATATGGGTATTTCCATTGATGCACAAGGGGCAAAAAAACTGCTTAACGGCGAAGGGATACAGCTTTTGACCAACACTAATCCGCAAAAACAGCTGACAGTAAAAATGGACGACAGCCAGCAAAGTCAGTACGGTGCAAGGCTTGTGGTGGAAAACAGTGTGGTTGTAAAACCACAGCAAAACAGTGAACAGGCGGAAAATACCGCTAATATAAATTAAAAGAGGACTACTATGGTTTTTGAAAAAAGACAGGCAGGCGTTCTGCTGCCAATATTCAGCCTTCCGTCAAAATACGGTATCGGCACATTCGGCAAAGAGGCCTACAATTTTATCGATAA
>JAGBFE010000330.1 GCA_018109965.1 Oscillospiraceae bacterium
ATAACAGGCCTTGTTGAAGGTGAAGTATGGTATACCGTTGTAGGCGGTGACTCCCCATCACTTATCGCAAGCAAAAACAATCTGCGTCTCAAAGAGCTGTACAACCTCAACCCTGGCCTTGAAGGCGGCGGCTTGTGGGTTGGTGACCAGGTACTCGTAAGCCAGGCAGTTCCGTTTTTGCAGGTTAAAGAGGTTGTAAGGGAAGTAAGAGATGTTGAAGTGGCATATAAAACCGAACAGAAGCCAAACAACTCTATGTCACTTGGTACAACAAAAACAGTGCAGAAAGGCGAAAAAGGCCTTAATAAAGTTACTGTTGATGTAACATATATAGATGGTATCGCACAAAGCGAGACAGTAATTGAAACACAGGTGGTAAAAGAACCTGTGACCGAAATTATCGAAGTCGGCCGTTATCTGTCCAATGGTGTTATCCTTGAAAACGCAGGCACAGGCGCATTTGGCTGGCCAACAGGCGGCGGTGTTCGTATCAGCCGTGGCTTTGCGGGTCAGTATCCTGCCCACAACGGTGTTGACATTGCAGGTCCTTACGGTACACCGATTTATGCTGCCGACTCAGGTATTGTTACAACAGCAAAATACACCAACAGAGGTTATGGTGTATATGTAATTATTGAACACGGCAACGGTTATCAGACTGTATATGGCCACTGTTCCTCACTTGCGGTATCTTACGGTCAGCAGGTTAAAAAAGGTCAGCTGATTGCATATATGGGCTCAACAGGCAACAGTACAGGCAACCATCTGCACTTTGAAATCAAGAGCGGCAACACCCGTTATGACCCATACAGATTCTGGTAAAAACTTGAAACAATATTATATATTGCACACCGATATTGACTATTGAATTTTTCAAAAGTCGTGATATACTATTCAAGGTGTAAAATTTTTAAGAATTTATTTATACATTTTTCACATAATAAATATCGGGTTTAAATATATCGGGAAATAATCTCTGAGAGGGAGAATTATATTGGAAAAATATGTTATATCAGGAGGCAGACCGTTAAAAGGCGAAGTTTCAATCAGCGGCTTTAAAAATGCAGCAGTTGCAATTTTGCCTGCCACAGTTCTGGCAAACGATGTCTGTGTCCTCGAAAATGTGCCGGATATCAGTGATATCAGGGCAGAAATAGATATACTCAAGGAACTTGGTGCAAAGGTGCGCCGCATTTCTTCCACGGTGCTTGAAATCGACACATCTACCATCAATATTACCGAAGTTCCGTTGGAACTTGGCCAGAAAATGCGAGCTTCTTACTATTTCCTTGGCAGTATGCTTTCACGTTTTGGCAAGGCAAGTGTTCCAATGCCTGGCGGCTGCAACCTTGGTGCACGTCCTATAGACCAGCATCTCAAGGCTTTTACAGCATTGGGGGCTGAAAACTCACTGGACTATGCTATGGTCAATGTTGAAAGCGACAATCTTACAGGTGCACATGTATTCTTTGACGTTAACAGTGTTGGTGCAACAATCAATGCTATGCTGGCAGCAGTAATGGCAGAGGGCACAACAATTCTGGAAAACGTTGCAAAAGAACCACACATTGTTGACGTAGCAAACTTTTTGAACGTTATGGGTGCAAATGTACGCGGTGCAGGTACCGATGTTATCAAAATTCACGGTGTAAAAAAGATGCACGGCGGCACATACTCCATTGTTCCTGACCAGATTGAAGCAGGCACATTTATGGTTGCTGCAGCAGCAAGCCATGGTGATATTCTGATTAAAAATGTAATACCAAAGCATCTCGAGCCAATTACATCAAAACTGAGAATTGTTGGTGCTACTGTTGAAGAATATGACGACAGCGTAAGAGTTATCGGCATCGATGGTGCTTACAATACAACAAACATCAAAACAATGCCTCATCCGGGTTTCCCAACCGACCTTCAGCCTGTTATGGGCGTGCTGCTTTGCTTTGCAAAAGGTACATCCATTATTACAGAAGGCATATGGGACAATCGTTTCAGATACTGTGATGAACTCAACAAAATGGGTGCAAATATTCAGGTAGAAGGCCGTGTGGCTGTTTTTGAAGGTGTTGAAGCTTTGAGACCTGCTCCGGTTTCTGCAACTGACCTGCGTGCAGGTGCAGCACTTGTTGTGGCAGCTCTTTGTGCCGAAGGACAGAGCGAAGTTTACGAAATTCGTCACGTTGAACGCGGTTATGTAGATATTGTAAAAAAATTCCAGCAGCTTGGCGGCGACATCCGCAAGGTTGTTGTTCCTGATGAACAGGAATATCAGAAAGCATATTAAAAAGAACTCCCTAAAGCAAAATTATTGTAGGGGCGGTCTGTGAACGCCTTGTGGCAGTCACAGTTCGCTCCTATTTGTTTTATAAACAGATTTATTTACAAAAAAGAGGGCAAATGGCAAACTATATTTCACTTTACTCTGGCTCCAGCGGCAATTGCTCGGTAATTGAGGAAAACGGAAAATTTATACTTATAGATATTGGCAAATCAGCAAGGATTACCACCAATGCAATAAAGGATATAGGCCTTGATTTGAAAAATCTTCAGGGTGTACTTATCAGTCACGAACATTCCGACCATATAAACGGGTTAAAAGTGTTTTTGAAAAAACTGAATGTCCCTGTTTATTCATCGGCGGCAACACTGGACTATCTTGCAGGCAACGACCTTGTGCCAAGCCATATTCAGCTTGAAGATATGACCTTTGCAGGACACAATATAGGAGAGTTTTTTGTAAAAGGTTTCGAAACCCCGCACGACTCAATTGCCTGTATGGGTTTTGATATACACACAAAAAGCGGCACACGCATGACAATGGCAACCGACCTTGGTTTTGTTACCAACGATATACTTTATCATTTTTGCGGCACCGACCTTGCAGTGCTGGAATCCAACTATGACGAAATGATGCTGCGTGAAAACGAAAACTATCCGTATTATCTCAAAACCCGTATTGCTTCGGACAGAGGACATCTCAGCAACAGTCAGTTCAGCAATGCGGCAATAAAAATTATCGAAAGCGGTGTTAAAAAGCTGCATCTGTGTCATCTGTCGAACAATAACAATACACCATCCACAGCCTTGTCACAGCTTGCAGTAACAGCAATGGCAAACGGTATAGATGTTTCAAAGGACCTGGAGGTAGTGAGAGCAAACCGACGTCACGAAATCACCGAGGCAACAAAGTTTTAAGGAGAAATTATGCAGAATATTACAATAATTGCAATGGGCAAGGTTCAAAAAGGCTTTATGCTGGACGGCTGCAACGAATACATAAAACGTCTCAAAACAATGTGCAATCTCAAAATTGTTCAGCTGGAAGATGTTCAGCTTATGGAAAAAAACCTCAGTGATGCAATGATACAGAAAACTCTGGACAGGGAAGCTGATGAAATAATAAAAAATATTCCAAAGCAAAGCTATATAATTTCAATGTGTATCGAAGGCAAACAGATTTCAAGCGAAGGCCTTGCGCAGCTTTTCAGCGAAAAGGCTGTGGAAGGGTTTTCCAACATTACATTTATTATCGGCTCAAGCCATGGCTTGTCCGACAGGATAAAGCAGATGTCTCATTTTAAAATGTCTATGTCAAAAATGACATTTCCGCACCAGCTGGCAAGGGTTATGCTGTTGGAGCAGACATACCGTGCTTTTTCCATTATCAATGGCAGCAAATATCACAAATAAATCAAAACCGACAGGTGGTACCATACATACCCCTGTCGGTTTTTTGTTTAGGAAGATATTAAATTCAGTTAAGCATAAATTTATTTGCAAAGCATCAAAAAGCGGATTATCCCACCATAATTCTTAATCCTTTTGGATAATGATTTTTTATTGTTCCGTCACTCACTTTGCCCCAGCCCACAGAATATCCGTCGGTGCACACAAGGCACCAGCCTTTAAAATCACTGTCGGTCAGCAAAGTTTCGCCTTTGAGAAACTGCAGCATTTCCTCGCTGTCACAAGGATAGTTTACAAACTGTTTTACATTGTCTTTTGTCAAAGCCATTGCAAGGGAATGGCTTGGCTCAAAGCGCCCTTTTTTTATTTCACCAAGATGTAAACCACAGCGCAGAACCTTTACCTTTGACAAATCGGGAGCGCTTTGTGGCATAGCATAAAGGTTTTCGCCAAACAGAGTGAAATTATCAAAGGAAATATCCTTCAAAAACTTTTTCTCAAAATCAAAGTATGGCTGCAAAAGCTTTTTATCAGCGGTATTTTTGGCTGTTTTAACCTTGGAAGCATTGCCAACAGTTTTCTTTAACACTGCAATAAAATGGCCTTCACCGTCAATTTTGTGTGGAAACAGACGCATTGTGCATTCAAGGTCACGATTGCTGCTGTCTGCCCATTCGGGAACGCCTGGTGAAAAATATTTATGAACCTCAGGTGTGATAAAAATGTATTCGGGGTGTTTGTCAACAAATTTCTTAACAGTTATCTCGTTTTCCTCGGGAGAAAATGTGCAGGTGGAATAAACCAATATGCCGTTTTCTGCCAGCATTTTGTGGGCACTTTCCAATATGTGCTCCTGCCGGTTGGCACATACTTCAACCTGGCTGAGGCTCCATTCGTTTACAACAGCAGGGTCTTTGCGGAACATCCCTTCACCGGAACAAGGTGCATCAACAATAATTTTGTCAAAAAAGCTGGGGAATACCTTTTCCAGTTTTTCAGGGCTTTCATTGGTTACAATGGCATTTTTTATACCCATACGTTCAATATTCTGGGACAGGATTTTGGCTCTGTTAGGCACAATTTCATTGTTTATCTGCAAGCCTGTCCCGCCAAGTTTTGCGGCAATCTGGGTGCTTTTTCCGCCAGGTGCGGCACACAGGTCAAGCACTTTGTCGCCCTGTTGTATGTCGGCACATTCCACAACTGCCATTGCACTTGCTTCCTGAATATAAAACACGCCTGCGTGATGATAGCTGTGTCTGCCAGGACGTTCATTTCCGGGGTAATAAAAGCCTGTAGGGCACCATTTTACAGGTGAAAAACTGAAAATGTTTTTGTTAATCACTGTTTCGACATCAGCTTTAAGGGTGTTTATTCTTAATGAATAAAAATTGTCTTTATCATAGCCTTTTAAAAATTCGTCAAAGTCATCCTTTAAAAGACTTTTCATTTTATCTTTGAAATCCTGTGGTAAAACCATATAAAAATCCTTTTCAAAATAGTATGTAATAAGTATACAGTATATCTTTTTTTACTGCAAGCAAAAGCCACAGAGTATAAGAGTGCAATCTGTAAACTCCGTGGCTTTGTAGGTTTTATTCGATTTTTCCGTCCTTTATGACTATAGTTCTTGCGTTCAGCATATTGCAGAACGGCTCATCATGGGTGATTATTACCACACTTATATTGTTTGCTGCAATTTCTTCAATTAGATTGGCAACATCCTGTGTGGAGTCAATATCAAGTGCACTGGTAGGTTCGTCAAAAAACAGCACCGAAGGGCTCAGAATACAGGCTCTTGCAACTGCGGCACGCTGTTTTTCACCGCCCGAAAGTTTTGCGGGATAACTGTTTGCCTTGTCGGATATACCAAGAGATTTCAATATTTCCATTGCCTTTATTTCAGCCTGTTCCTTGGTCATCAGTTTGCGGCTTACAGGCGCAAGGGCAATGTTTTCCATAACGGTGAGGTTAGGGAATAAATCAAGTCCCTGGCTTACCATACCTACCTTGTCCTGATAGTTTTTATTTGGTCTGTTGTTTTCAAGGCTTTCAACACCATCTATAACAATGCTGCCTTCATCGGCCTTGTCAAGATTGCAGATACAGCGGATAAGCGTGGTTTTGCCGGCACCGCTTTTGCCGCGAAGACACAATATTTCACCGTCACCCAACTCAAAGTTTATATTGTTAAGTACAGTTTTGTCTCCAAAACTTTTGTACAGATTTGTTACTTTAAGCATCTTGTTCTCCTTTAAAAATAGCTGAAGGATTTTTCAATCTTTTCGCAGCCTTTGCTGATAATGGTGATTACAACAAAATATATTACGCCAACCACCACAAAAGGCATCAGTGAGGTAAGGTTGTTGGCATAGATTTTGCCCTGTCGCAGCAAATCACCAAGACCGAGTATGTAAACAAGTGAGGTGTCTTTTATAAGTGTTGTAACCTCGTTTGTAACAGCAGGGATAACTGTGCGGATAGTCTGCGGAAGAATAACTTTGAAAAACAGCACAGGCTTGCTTATGCCAAGCATCTGACCTGCTTCCCACTGGCCTTTGTCTATACTTTTAAGCCCGGAACGGAAGATTTCGGCAAAATAGGCGGTGTAGTTGATAACAAAAGCAAGTATGGCAGTTGTAAAACGTGGAAACACTATGCCCACTTCGGGAAGTCCGAAAAATATAAAGCACATCTGCAAAAGCAGCGGTGTACCGCGCATAATGTCTATATAATATTGGTAATGGTGGATACAATTCTGTTTTTGCTGCTTTGCAAAAACGCAACAGGAAAGGCCAGCGGCAGTGACAATAAAAGTGTAACTGCCCAAAGTGCCAGGGTAATCTGCAACCCTTCAAAAAAGCGGGGCATAAGTTTCAGTATTTCCATTGATTATCCTCTGAAAAAGTATTTTTATATCTGATACGGTAAAATGGTTTGCAGTTGTTATCTGATATATCAGAATTTATGAAAACCATCTGCCTTTGATTTCGTCAAAAGTACCGTCGTTTATCATTTCTGTCAGTTCAGCATCAATCTCTGCCAAAAATTCAGTGTCGGCTTTTCTTACACCAATGCCATATTCTTCGCTGCCAAAATCTTCGCTGAGGATTTTATATTTTTCAGCACCGCGCATTTTTATGTAATATCTTGCCAGAACTTCATCAACCACGATAGCATCGCTTCTGCCTGCCTCAACATCCATAAAAGCATCGTTGTTTGTATCAAACTGAACAGGTTCACCGCCTGCAAGGGATGCAGCAGTTGCACTGTCTGCCATAACAGCTTCGTAAGCACTTGACTCCTTCTGTACTGCAACTGTTTTGCCGCTGAGGTCGGCTTTTGACTGTATATCACTGTCAGCCATTGTTACAATAATCTGTTTGTTGTCAAGGTAGCTCTGTGTAAAGTTTACCTTTTCCTTGCGGGTGTCAGTAATTGTGTAGCCGTTCCATATAAGGTCAATGTTGCCGTTCTTCAGTTCTGTTTCTTTCATGGACCAGTCAATAACCTGAAATTTCGGATTGTAGCCCAGTCTGCCCAGAAGCTCATTTGCAAGGTCAATGTCAAAGCCTACAAGTTCTCCTGTTTCATCACGGAAGCCCATTGGTGCAAATGTGTCATCAACACCGATAACCACTGTTTTGTCATCAGCATCATTCTGTGCAGGCTGAGCGGAACAGGCTGCAAATGTAAACATTATAATAGCGGATAAAAATAAAGCTGTAAGTTTTTTCATAATTAAATCTCCTTTTGTTTGTCTGATAGCTTTAAGGTTTAATTTAATATGTCCCGTAAACTGCATTACTTTAAAACCGCTGAAAATAAAAAGTCCTCTCAGAGTTACATAACTCCAAGAGGACGAAAATATCTTTCGTGGTTCCACCTCTGTTCGCTGATATCTCACGATATACAGCCTCACTAAGTACTATCATACTTTTTCGCGGTAACGGGCGAAGGACCGATTTAGTCTACTGGGGGCAAATCCCTTTTCGGTAAATAGCTCAAAGATGTGTTCAATCACAGCTTCATGGTTCTTTCCACCAGCCAGAACCTCTCTGTAAATCCATCTGTAATCTACTATTTCTTATCAATGCTTTTGCGAGATGTATTAAATTGCTGTTATCATACACCCGCACTGCTTTTTTGTCAACAGTTTTTTTTGTAAAAAGTTTATTTAATGAAATCTGCAGCTGAAAATATAGTTGTGAGTGATAAACAATAAAGCCGGTAAAAACTACCGGCTTCAATGTAATATATTATATAATTACAGGTTTATTTGGAATACATCTGTGCAAACTGTTCAGCAATGTTAAGCATATGGTCACCGATACGTTCAATGTCTGTGAGCATTTCGGAATAGATAACACTTGCTTCAGGTGCACAGCTTGTTGTTTTCATTCTTTCAATCTGTGCTTTTCTGTATTTGTCAGTCATATCGTCAAGCTTCTGTTCCACCTGAGCGATTTCGGTGAGAGTTTCAATGTTGTAAAGACGCATATCACCGTCAAATGCAGTGATGGAATTCATACATACTTCCTTCATTTTCTGAATTTCACTCAATGCTCTTTCAGAGAAGGACATGCCGTGACCTGTGAGGTATTTTACATATCCGCTGAAGTTCATAGCGTGGTCACCAATACGTTCAATGTTGCCTACAATGCGGAAGTAGCCACTGATAAGTTCACTGTCAGCATCCGGCATCGGTTTGGAAATAATTGAAGAAATATACTGACAAATCTGTGCATTGAGAGTGTCTATTTTATCTTCGTTTTCTTTCAGCTTGGCTTCGTATTCCATAGTGTTGTTCAGAACAGCATCAAAGCTCATAACGATATTTTCTTTTGTAATGGGATACATATATTCAAGTTCTTCGCGGATATTTGCGATGATGATAGCCAT